>NZ_CAPG01000036.1:0-186951 GCF_000321185.1 Bacillus sp. AP8 | reverse complement strand
ATTACGAATGATATTGGGTTAATTTTTATGATTTCATTAATTATTTAACATGTTATATTCCATAATTTACCTGTGTGAGTGTTATCTCTAGTATTTCTAACGATTAATTAGCTTATCTGTAAAAAGTATAAAGCCCTTCTCGGTTAAGAAGGGCTTTATACTAATTTGTTTCATTTAGACATGTTTTTTCAATTTGAAGTGAACCATCAGGCATTGCGTATTCTTTAAAAACTTTATCTTTGCATTTACAATCTTCATCATCACACGGTTCAATCCAAGTGTTTATTAATTGTTTCTCTTTACTTTTTTTGGCTAAATCCATTAATTTACCTTTTCGTGTTTTGTACTTTAAAATACGGTGCATTGTGCATGTTGTCATAATTAAGAACTCCTTATAAAACAAATTCATAATTATAGTATAATTCCATTTTTCAATAGATTCTTTTATAGTGGTGAACATTCTTTGAATAATTAAGAATTCTTCTCATTTTATTCCACTTTAAAATAGCTCTTTCCAACATGGGGGGATAGTAGGAGTAAAAAGAAGCCTTTTTTTAATCAATAGGATATAGTACAAGCCATTTGATAGAACTTAACATAGATTACCTTGAGGTGATTGTATGGTGAGTACTCGTAAGTATTTGGTATCTGATTCAGTTGCTGAAAGATTTACGTATGGGAAAGGAAATATAAAAAATATATCACAATACATGAAACGGATAATACAAGTAATGGAGCTAATGCTGATGCACATGCACGTTTGCAAGCAAATGGCAATATTAGAGAAGCATCATGGCATTGGCAAGTTGATGATAAAGAAGCGATACAGTCATTTGAGCATACTTGGATGTGTTGGGCGGCGGGTACAACGAAAGGTAATAAGGAATCGATTCATATAGAAATTTGTGTAAATAGCGATGGGAATTATCAAAAAGCAGTGCAAAATGCAGCAGCATTAACGAAGATAATAATGAGAGATGAAAATATTTCAATTGAAAATGTTGTTCAGCATAATTATTGGAGTGGGAAAAATTGTCCAAAGATTATGAGAAGCGGTTCGAATGTAACTTGGATTGATTTCAAAAAATTGTTCTCAAATTCTAACTCTAATAGCAAGGAGAAGGAGGATGTTCACGTGTACCAACCGAGTAATGCCACAATGATTAACTCAACTGCTATGGTTTTACAAAGTTTTGAAAATAAAGACGTACATGGTGATTTAGCAATTAGTCCTGCCCATAGAGAAAAATTAGTAAAAGGGGAATTATCGCTAGACGATGCTATTGCATTAATCTATGTAGCTTTATATCGAGGATTAATTCAAGGAAATAAATTAAAATAAGTTTACTCTTATTATTGTTACGACTAAATTTAAATACAATAAAAAAGATTCAAATGTTTAGCCTTAATGCTAACTTTTGAATCTTTTTTATATTGTACTTAATGAATTTCTCGGTATAAACCGATGACTTTTCCTAAAATTGATACTTTTTCTAAGATAATTGGTTCTAACGAAGAGTTTTCAGGTTGTAAGCGGAAATAATTTCTTTCCTTAAAGAATCGTTTAACCGTTGCTTCATCCTCTTCAGTCATCGCAACAACAATTTCACCATTTAGAGCTGTACTTTGTTGTCGGACAATAACGTAATCTCCGTCATGTATGCCAGCTTCTATCATACTATCTCCTGATATCTCTAGCATAAATACTTGTTGATCGTAACCAGCTAGATGTTCTGGTAAAGGAAAATATTCCTCAACATTCTCAATAGCAGTAATAGGTTGTCCTGCCGTTACCTTACCAATTAACGGTACATTTACGACCTTGCGTTTTGGTATTAAGGATTCTTCCTCTAAGTCTAGTATTTCAATTGCACGAGGTTTAGTAGGATCTCTTCTTATTAAACCTTTTGCTTCTAATCTAGCCAAATGTCCGTGAACAGTGGAGCTTGAAGCTAAACCGACTGCTTCACCAATTTCTCGTACAGACGGTGGATAGCCTTTCTGGTTTACTTCATCTTTTATAAAATCAAGAATATCTTGTTGCCTTTTAGATAATTTGCTCATCGATACACCCCCACTTCAATGTCTATAAGAAGATTATAACATGGAAGAAAAAGAGATACAAACATATGTTTGAATTATATATTGACGAAAACAAATGTTCGTATTATAATTCGAAATATAAGAAATACGAACAAATATTCGGTGTTGAGAAAAGGAGAAATATTTTATGAAACATTTTATTGTAAGAAATTCATTTTCCCTTATTTTAATTGGCCTATTTTTATTATTTTCTATTACATCTTTATATAAATTTGGTTCGGATAACTCTAGTAACTATGTAGAAATCACAGTGTCTCAAGGTGATACTTTGTGGAACATTGCAGAAAAATATAAAGATAATAATATCGGTACTCCGAAATTTATTGCTATTATTGAGAAAGTAAACAATTTAAATGGTGAAGTGCTAAAAGCTGGTGATGTATTAGTTATCCCAGTAAAAGAAAATCATAGAACGCAATTATCTATGAACCAATAGCAATGGCACATTTTTAACGCCATAGTTTTGAAAGGTTGTAAAGAATGAAACGAGCTATCATATATTGTCGAGTAAGTACAGAAAAGGAAACACAAGAAACCTCTTTAAAAAGACAGGAACAAGAACTTAATCAATTAGCGCATCAATTATCGTTTGAAGTCGTTAAAATTATTAGTGAAAAAGAAAGTGGCTATCAATTAAACCGTGATGGAGTATTTGAATTACTAGATTGCATAAAAGAGAATGATATAGATGCTATATTGATTCAAGATGAAACTCGGCTAGGAAGAGGAAATGCTAAAATAGCATTATTACATTGTATAGTGAAAGAAGGAGTCAAGATTTATACTCATTCCCATCAAGGGGAAATGGAATTTTCTGAGTCAGATTCTATGGTCTTGCAAATTGTCGGGATTGTAGAAGAATATCAAAGAAAATTACATAATATGAAGATTAGCCGTGGTATGAAAAAAGCCGTTGATAATGGTTATAAACCACAAAAAAATATCAAAAACCAAGATCAGTCAAAAGGCCCTGAAAAGAAAATAGTTCCAATTCAAGAAATCATACGTCTTCGTGAAAATGGTTTAACTTTTTCTGAAATTGCAGCTACTTTAAGAGGATTTGGTTATCAAGTTTCTAAAGCAACGGTTAATCGAAGATATTTGGAATATATGGAATCATTACCTGAACATGAGGAGTAAAACTTGATACATATTTTAATTTCTTATAATATGACAGTATTAATAAGTTTTTTTGAAAATGAAGGAGCGTTTATATGCTGTCAAAAGATAAAATTGCAAGAATCAATGAATTAGCTAAAAAGTCTAAAACAACAGGATTAACACCTGCTGAAGCTAAAGAACAATCAAAATTACGTAGTGAATATTTACAAACATTTAGAAAATCAATGTCAGATACTATCGAGCATTTAAAAGTTATAGATCCAGAAGGTAATGATGTAACACCTGATAGAGTAAAGAGAATTCAAGAACAAAAAAGGAAAAATCTACATTGATAGGTGTTAATTGGAGAAGGGTGCTTTTGTATGCATCCTTTTTGTTTTGAGAATCATAAGTACACATATATATTTGTGTCTTTTTTATAAAAATATATTACATTTTTCACTATATGTTCACGTTTTATATTGTCTTTCTTATATAACAAATATAATATAAGAAGGAATAAACTTATCTATGGAAGGAAGTATTAATATTGAAAAACGTAGATCAACTTTCCATCAATAGCATCCGTACATTGTCAATTGATGCGATTGAAAAAGCAAATTCAGGACACCCTGGAATGCCTATGGGTGCCGCACCAATGGCATATACTTTATGGACTAAACACATGAATCACAATCCGAAAAATCCTAAATGGTTCAATAGAGATCGTTTTGTATTATCTGCTGGACATGGATCAGCATTATTATACAGTCTGCTACACCTAGCAAAGTATGATGTAAGTCTACAAGATTTGAAAGAATTCCGTCAATGGGGAAGTAAAACTCCAGGACACCCTGAATTTGGGCATACACCAGGTGTAGAAGCTACTACGGGTCCTCTAGGACAAGGTATTTCTATGGCTGTAGGTATGGCGATGGCTGAGCGTCATTTAGCTTCTAAATATAATAAAGAAGGCTATGAAGTAGTAGATCATTTTACATATAGTATCTGTGGTGATGGAGATTTAATGGAAGGTGTTTCTGCTGAAGCTTCTTCATTAGCTGGTCACTTACAATTAGGCCGTCTTATTGTTTTATATGATTCAAATGATATTTCTTTAGATGGTGAGTTAAGCCAATCATTTAGCGAAAGTATTGAAGAAAGATATAAGGCGTATGGATGGCAATATATTAAAGTGAATGATGGTAATGATATAGAAGAGTTATCTAATGCTCTTGAAGCAGCAAAACAAGATTTAACAAAGCCAACAATGATCGAAGTTAAAACTGTTATTGGTTTTGGTTCTCCAAATCGTGCTGGTTCATCTTCCGCACATGGTATGCCACTAGGTGCTGATGAGCTAAAATTAACAAAAGAAGCTTATAAATGGACATTTGAAGAAGATTTCTATGTACCAGAAGAAGTTTATGCACATTTTGAAAAAACATGTGTTGAGGCAGGTACTTCAAAAGAAGCGGAATGGAATGAATTATTTGCTGCATATAAAGAACAATATCCTGAGTTAGCAAATGAATTAAGTGCTGCTATTAACAATGAACTTCCGACTAATTGGGATAAAGATATTCCTGTTTATGAAGAAGGAAAAAGCCTAGCATCACGTGCATCTAGTGGTGAAGTAATTAATGGAATTGCGAAAAATCTACCTTCATTCTTTGGTGGATCAGCTGACTTAGCTGGATCTAATAAAACAATGATTAATGGTGCAGGAGATTTCTTACCAGGTAACTATCAAGGAAGAAATATCTGGTTTGGTGTTCGTGAATTTGCAATGGGTGCTGCATTAAATGGTATGGCATTACACGGAGGATTAAAAGTATTCGGAGGAACTTTCTTTGTATTCTCTGACTATGTTCGTCCAGCTATTCGTTTATCAGCTTTAATGAATTTACCTGTGACGTATGTATTTACACATGATAGTATTGCGGTTGGTGAAGATGGTCCTACTCATGAGCCAATCGAACAACTTCCATCATTACGTGCAATGCATAATTTATCAGTAATTCGTCCAGCAGATGGAAATGAAACAGCGGCTGCATGGAAGTTAGCAGTTGAATCTACAGATACTCCAACTGTACTAGTATTAACTAGACAAAATCTTCCAACGATTACTCAATCTGCTGATGTAGCATATGAAGGAGTTTCGAAAGGAGCTTACGTTGTTTCACCATCTACTAAAGAACAAGCAGATGCTCTAATCCTAGCTACAGGTTCTGAAGTATCACTAGCAATTGCAGCTCAAAAACAGTTAGCAAGTGAAGGTATTGATGTATCAGTAGTAAGTATGCCATCATGGGATCGTTTTGAGAAGCAATCTAAGGAATACAAAGATTCTGTATTGCCTCCATCAGTAACGAAGAGATTAGGTATTGAGATGGCTGCAACATTTGGTTGGCATAAATATGTAGGATTTGAAGGAGACGTACTTGGCATTGACAAGTGGGGTGCTTCAGCTCCTGGTGAAAAAGTAATGGCTGAATACGGCTTTACAACAGAGAATGTTGTTGCAAAAGTAAAAGCATTATTTTAATAAAAATGAATGAAGATGCTCAATTGATTTGAGCATCTTTTTTTATATAGTGGTGTGAATAATATAATAACATCTCTATTCTGTGAAAATTTTTGGTCATCGACAAAACTAGTGCGATTTTTCAACAAGAATCAGCAATTTCCATAATCAATCCTTTATATACTAAAGTAAAAGGAATGATAGGGGGATTACGATGAGATGTTATCAAATCTATTTAATAGAAGAACAATATGCTAGGCAATATCTAGGAAGAGAAGTCTTGTTTTATGGATTGTTTCAAGATTATCGTAATTCTAGCGGTGCTCAAACACATATTATTGGTCGTCAGATTTTATATATAACAAAGGAGATTCCTGTAAAGAATCTTCAAGAAGAAATGCACAGGCAATTATCATACAATCAGACTATTAAATGTAAAAATGGGGTATATTATGTTAGAATTAATGAAAGTAAATCAAGGTCAAAAAGTACGGCTAAGCTTGAAATCCATAACAGAATGTTATACATTTCAGCGGAAGGAAGCTATGATGCTGAAACCGTTTTATTCGAATGCTTGCGCAAATGTGAAGATAGCTTTATTGCTATTGATATTGAACATAAACGTTATGGCTGGTTAAAGCCGATAAAAGAGAGAAATTTTATTTAATCCTTACAAAAATCCTATGGAATATTGTATAATAACGTGTGGTCTAGTACACTAAATAGTAGACAACTTGAAGGAGGAAATACGTATGACTTGGCTAGCATGGGTTGTTGCTATTGTAGCTTTATTAGCTGGTATAGCAATCGGATTCTTCATCGCACGTAAGTACATGATGAATTATTTGAAAAAGAATCCACCAATCAATGAACAAATGTTACGCATGATGATGATGCAAATGGGACAAAAACCGTCTCAAAAGAAAATTAATCAAATGATGAGTGCTATGAACAAACAAATGAAATAATAAGCCCTCATATTCCATGGGTTTTGACATACTTTGTATAAGCTGAAATTTTACATGAATGGAAGCTTCACATCATTAAAATGGTTAATCATTCACAAAAGACTACCTTCTTGCTCAAATGAGTAAAGGGGTAGTCTTTTGTGTTAATAAAGAAGAATCAGTTTTTGTGTAAGAGGTTGGTGGATAAGTACTAGCTACTTACGCTATGCGCCAAGAAAGCTTACCGTACCGCGGAAAGTAAGCATCATGAAGAGAAGTCAGTTCAATCTATACTCCTTACTTGTTCATAGACAACAAAGATTGTGAAGAGTTAATAAAAAGAAACTTTTGAAACTTTATCGTTGGTGAATCGTATATATGATTAACCATTCTTTTTCATTGCACGAAAGATATTGAGATCTAATAAAATGTATATACCATTATTGTAGTTGATTCATGTAATTAACAGTCTGGAAGTGTTTTTTAAGTGAACAATTCCTTAAATCTATTAGATAGTAATGACTTTTTGGAAAAGGAATGTAAAAATAATAGAAGAGGGAGGAGTGCAAATGAAAGTAATTATAGGTTCTATTATTGTGGTCATTTTTATTTGTATCGGAGTATGGCTAATCTTATCTCCTTCGTTCAAAAGTGTTGGAGATACGGCATATAAGCTAAAAAAGAAGATTGAGGAGGATGACAATGGAAAACGTGACACCGATTAAAAAGGGGAAAAGTCGAAAAATATTAGGAGGAACTATTATTGCTCTTGTTCTAGTAATAGGAGTAGCTGTTACTTCTTTATTTATTGAAAAAATCCCTAATGGTTATGTTGGGGTAGTGTATAGTCCTAATGGTGGTGTACAAAACGATACTTTAAGCCAAGGTTGGCATCTTGTTGGTCTATTCGATAAAGTAACCATTTATCCGATTAGAATGCAAACGGTAAATTATAAAGATATTCAAGTAGCTACTTCAGATGGAAAAAATGTAACCATCGATTTTGCCTACAACTATTCTATTCAACCGGATAAGGTGGTTGATGTATTTAATAAATTCGGCCCAATTCCAGTTGAACAAATTGAAGAGTCTTATATGAAAACAAGACTTTGGGATGCAGGACGAAAAGGAATTGCAAAATATTCAGTAATTGATACGTATGGTGAAAAATCAGCGGAGGCGGCTGTAGCTGTTCAAACGATTTTTTCAGAAGATATTAGTGGTTTAGGTTTTACAGTGGAGGATCTAACTTTAGGGGTACCGAAACCTGATGAATCTACTCAGGCTGCTATTAACAAAAGAGTAGAAGCTGCCCAAGAATTAGAAAGAAAACAAATTGAATTAAACATTGCTAAAGCAGAAGCACAAAAGAAAAAAATCGAAGCACAAGGTATAGCTGAATATAACGAAATCATTAAAAAATCTATTTCTACTGAGGTTATACAAAATAAATGGATTGAAAAATGGGATGGTCAGATGCCTAAAGCAACAGGTTCTAATCAGCTAATACAAATTCCAATTGATGATACAAAAGCTGCTACAACAAAATAAAAATAATCAAAATCCATATGGTGAAGATTTGTATTCACTATATGGGTTTTTTACTAATATCACTTATAATAAGTAAATTCGAAAAATATGTAAAATAGATTCACAATACCTCATAAGTTATTTGATTATTTTAAAAGTTTTGAATATAATGAATGGGATAGACGTCATACATCTAGAAGGGGAGTAAAACTCGTATTAGTTAGAATTTTACTCTAAAGGTAAGGAATCTATTTGAAAGTATAGTAGATTGTATATGAAAACTAGATGTCAATGTTAATAAATATTATTATACTTATTTAACAAACAATCTAGTTCTTGGCTATATTGTAATGTAGTAGCACTATTTAAGCCGTGCTGGGAAACGATTTTTCCTAATTCCTTTCTCTTTCTTTCAATTAATTGCAGTAATTCATTTTTAGACACAAGTGATAATCCTTTCTACCTGATAATTTATTATAGTTCAATATTACTAGAAAAATATGTAATTATATCATTAACAGTATATCTTTTTATGGAAATTAATTCAAACACTTAGTGTAAAATTGGTATTAATGTTAAATTTCACATAAAATTCATATATCAATCACTCCTTTAATAACCTTTTATTTGATAAAATGGCAATATAAAGTAAATGGGGTGATGGTTTGGCAGATCTTAATTTATTCCTTGCATTTGGTGCAGGCTTTTTAAGCTTTATCTCTCCTTGTAGTTTACCGCTATATCCTGCTTTTCTTTCATATATAACAGGTATGAGTGTTGGGGAAATCAAATCAGAGAATGTTATGTTGCGAAAAAGAAGTCTATTACATACACTTTTCTTTTTATTAGGATTTTCAATTATCTTTATTGCCTTAGGCTATGCCACTTCTTTTTTAGGAGTATTTTTTAAATCAAATCAAGAAATGATAAGACAAATTGGAGCGATTGTAATCGTTTTTTTTGGCTTTGTTATTATTGGATTTATCAGACCAACCTTTCTTATGAAAGATCATAAATTTGAATTGAAAAATAGACCAGGTGGTTATATTGGTTCAGTTATTATTGGACTGGCGTTTGCTGCGGGCTGGACTCCTTGTACGGGACCAATTTTATTTTCTGTTTTAGCTTTAGCAGCTCAGAATTCAGATTCAGCTCTCATTTATATGGCTGCATATATTCTAGGCTTTGCGGTACCATTTTTTATCCTATCATTTTTTATAGGGAGAATGAATTGGATTAAAAAGCATAATGTTAGGATTGTAAAAGCTGGTGGTTATATAATGATTATAATGGGAACGATTCTTTTCTTTAATGGGATGAGTTATATATCTTCCTTTTTTGTTAATCAACTATTTGGTGGTTGGACTGGATTTTAAATAATCACTAGTTGATTTTTCCTGTTATTATAGATTAATAGTAATATAAACACATAGTATCAATAGATTTATTACAGAAAATTGGATGTTTATATTTGATTATAGTATAAAAGTAGGATATATTTTGTATTATAATATATATTTTACTGATAATTCGGATTAAATACTTTTACCTGTTGTGCAAAAGCAAGGAGGTCCAACGATGGCTAGAATACTTATTATCGACGATGCTAAATTCATGAGAATGACTTTATCCAATATGTTATTAAAGGCAAACCACGAAATTATTGGAGAAGGTGAGAATGGTCGGCAAGCTGTTGAATTATATAAAGAATTTCAACCGGATTTAGTAACGATGGATATAACAATGCCAGAAATGGGTGGAATTGAAGCGGTTAGAGAAATTAGATCCGAATTCCCTGATGCGAAGATTATTATGTGTTCAGCAATGGGGCAACAGAAAAAGGTTGTTGAAGCAATAGAGGCAGGAGCTAAGGATTTTATTGTCAAACCTTTTGATGAATCGATTGTTATCCAGGCGATTAATCGTGTACTAAATTAGTTCGTTTCAGACTGTCTTTTAAGTAAGGGTTTACTAAAGACAGTCTTTTTGATTTATGATAGAAAAATTGATAATATATAAGAAATTATTGTTTGAAATTTACAATTACTATTTAAAAAGGTTTAAGGATTAAACCTTTAAAGGACTGGTGCTTTTTGATTTACATTTCAACCGCCATTGCAGTATTAATGGCTTTTACTGTTTTATTTATTAGAATGAAAGCTTCAAAGAAGCCGGCAAGTGTTAAAAAGATTATTTTACCACCTGTTTTTATGAGTACAGGAGCGTTAATGTTCATCTTTCCATTTTTTAGAGTTACGGGAATGGAAATTTTAGAAGCCATAACTGTAGGAATGCTATTCTCCATTTTTTTAATAAAAACATCAAAATTCGAAATTAAAGACAATGAAATATACTTAAAAAGATCGAAAGCATTTATTTTTATTTTACTTGGATTATTAATCATTCGATTAATTGCCAAAGTAATATTAAGTAGCTCTATTGATGTGGGGCAATTAAGTGGAATGTTTTGGATTCTTGCTTTCGGTATGATTGTACCGTGGCGAATCGCGATGTATTTTCAATTTAAAAAGATTCATAAAGAATTACATTTTCTCTCAAAAGCAAATACAACTACTGTTTAAGCACTATATTGTTTTATGGTGCTTTTTGTATGTGTTTTTCGAATTACCAAAATGACAAACAAGTATGAAGTTGTCATGTTTAACCATTAATCAGGAAGTTTTCTTGCTAAGATAATATCCAATTATTATAATTAATGTAAACATATAGTTATAAGAACAGGGGGAAAAGAATGCTAGAGGGTTGGTTTTTATGGTTTATTCTTGTGTGGATTATTATTCTGTTAGGATTGTTTGCTATCGGTGGTTTCTTCATGTTCAGGAAGTTTTTGAAAAGAATGCCAAAAAACGATGGTTTGTCAGATATGGATTGGGAAGAGTATTATGTGAAGGAAACGAAAATACTATGGTCAAAGGATACTAATGAATTTTTGGATGACTTAGTTAGTCCAGTTCCAGAGCTTTTTCGAGATATCGCGCGTCAAAAAATTGCAGGGAAAATCGGAGAGTTAGCCTTAAAAGAAGAAGCCAAACAAATTAACGAAGATTTAATAATACGGGGATATATTACAGCGACACCGAAGCGAGATCACAAATTTCTAAGAAAAAAACTTCAAAAAAATAACATAGATATTCAAGTTTATGAGCATTTATTTTAATAATACTAATGCTAAAGGCGTCTAAAATGGATGATTATTCATTTTTCGGACAGCCTTTTTTAATTGATAGCTATTTTTGATAGAAGGGCATCATTCAGATGAAAAGGTGTATGAAAAGAATTAGTAAATATAGAGTAGAACGTTCATTCTAGATTAGGTTATATCTGTTATACTAGAAATGGATAATAGGATGAAGAGAGGGATTACAATTGAAATTTATTCATACTGCCGATTGGCATCTAGGTAAAATTGTTCATGGAATCCACATGACAGAAAATCAAAGAGAAATCTTACAACAATTTTTACAAATTGTTGAAGTAGAGAAACCAGATGCTATCGTCATCGCAGGTGATCTATACGATCGATCGGTTCCTCCTACTGAAGCTGTCGAATTATTAGATGAAATTCTTTTTCAATTGAATATTAAAATGAATATACCAATTGTGGCCATTACAGGAAATCATGATAGTGCAGAGCGCTTATCATTCGGTTCTTCATGGTATAAGCATAGTAATTTATATATCGAAAGTAAAATAGAAGAAGAGGTTACGCCAATCCGAATAAAAGGAGTTAACTTTTATTGTGTTCCTTATGCTGAACCAGGCGTAGTGAAACAATTGTATCAAGATGAAAGTATAAGCACTCATCAAGATGCAATGAAATCGATTGTTGAGCGTATTCGACGCAATATGAATACTAATCAACCAAATGTTTTGGTAGGTCACGCCTTTGTCACAGGAGGTATTACATCCGACTCGGAAAGAACTCTATCTGTTGGTGGGTCTGGATCAGTCTCTAGTGATTTATTTGCTCCATTTACTTATACAGCACTTGGTCACCTTCATAGTCCTGATGCTATACATCATCCAACTATTTTTTATTCTGGTTCGCTTTTAAAATATTCGTTTTCCGAAGCTAAACAGAATAAATCCATTAACATTGTTGAGATGAAAGAAGATGGTACTTTTACTGTAGAGAAAAGACCGTTGATACCTGAAAAGGATATGAGAGAAATCATTGGGTATTTTCATGAAATTATGGAACCAGCATTTTATAATCAACAAAGTGTAAATGACTATTTAAAAATTACATTATTAGATGAAGGAACGATATTAGACCCAATTCAAAAATTGAGACAAGTATATCCAAATGTTCTTCACTTGGAAAGAAAGTGGGATCAGAAAGATATAAAAAATAAACAAGAATTAAACGTTTTAAAAGGTGAAAGTAAATCTGAATTGCAATTATTTGAAAGCTTTTATCGTCAAATGACGGATCGAGAATTCGATGCTAATAAGAAGAAGGTAATGGAAAAAGTTATTTCAAGTGTGAAAAAAGAGGTGGAAGTAAATTGAGACCATTAAAATTACAGCTTCAAGCATTTGGTCCCTATGCAGGTACTGAAATAATTGATTTCACAAAGCTTGGAAATCGAAATATGTTTGTTATTTCTGGTAAAACGGGTGCCGGGAAAACAACAATCTTTGATGGTATTAGTTTTGCCATTTTTGGTAAAGCAAGCGGTGATGATCGTAATGGTCCGGATTTAAGAAGCCATTTTGCTGAACCCAATCTTTTAACTGAAGTTTCTTTGGAATTTCAGCTTAGAGAGAAAACCTATTTTATTTGGCGAACACCTATGCAGGAAAGAAAAAAGAAATCAGGTGAGGGGAGCACAACAGTAGGGGCAAAAGCTGAGCTTTATGAAATTTCTAATGAAGGCAAGGTATTACTAGCAGCTAATGTAAGAGATGTTGATGATAAAATTAAGCAAATCATAGGATTAGACGCTTCTCAATTTAAACAAATATTAATGATTCCTCAAGGTGAATTTAAAAAACTTCTTGTATCTGAGAGTAAGGAAAAAGAAGTTATTCTTCAAAAATTATTTCATACACAAATTTATAAAAAAATTGAAGAAAAGCTAAAGGATGACGTTAGTGTCATTAAAAAGCATGAAGAGCAGCTCCAAATAGAAATTAAAGCTTTACATGATGATATTGAATGGAGACCTGATCGTGAAGATATAGAACAAATCATGGCTCTTACCGATGAACAAATCATTGAATTTGTAAAAGAGGATATGGCAGAAAGCAATAATGAAATGGAATTGCTTCAAAATGAATTTAAATTGAAAGAAGCATGGGAAAAAGAAATCCAAAAGCGTCTTTTTCAAGGAAAAGAAATAAAAGAAAAGTTTGCAGAAAGACAAAGACTGCGCGCCGCAAAAGATAAATTACAAGAGAAACAAGTGGTTATTGATTTAAGGAAAGTTGAATTAGTGGAGTCGCAAAAAGCAAAATTACTAGAAAAACAAGAGCAATCCTATTTGCGAATAGGAAATAGGATGAATGATACGAAGGTTCAGCTGGAAAAATTGAAACAACAGTATGTCAATATTCGTAATCATGTCAAACAAAGTCATCAAGATTATCAACTTCAATTAAGTAAAACGGAAGAGAGAGAAGCGGCAGTAGCTAATGTCATAAGCTTACAAGATTTAAAGTCGGATGTACTGTCTTTTGCTAACTTTCAAAAAGAAGTTGAACTCTATGAAAAGCAATGGAGACAACATAGTGAAAATCGACTATCATATGAAAAACAAGTGAGTGATATTGAAATAGGCATAGCTGAGATTGATCAAGCTGTTCTACAATCGCAGAAAGCTTCAACACAATACTCTGAGACAATTCGCAATCAAGAAAAAAACGAGGAAGTATTACGATTATTTCAAGACTATAAAACAAACAAATCTAATATGAAGACCCTCGAAAATCAATTACTTGAAAAGAAAAAGAAGATTACACAAGCTGAAATCCAATTAGGTGATGCTAAGAAAGAACTAGAAGAGATGGAGCGGGCTATCTTTCAATCTCATGCTAGTCTGTTAGCATCTAATCTTGTTGATGGTCTGCCATGTGCGGTTTGTGGTTCAGTGACTCATCCTAATCCTGCTATACATGATGAAAACAATACAACTCAGGAAGCTTTTGAACAACAAAAAGAAAAAGCGAACAAAGCGGAGCAGTTGTTTATTAAACTTCAAAGGGAGTATGATAAGCTGCAAATGCAGTTTGAAAATATTCAAGATAATGTCAACAAACAAGTTACTGCTCTCGAAGATAAAGTATCGGACTTTTGTGTGGAAAATATCGATGATCATATACAATATAGTATTGATTTAGCTAAGAACTTATCTATAAACGTGGCGAAACTACTCGATCAGAAAAAAGCTTTACCGGATTTAGAGCAAAAGAGAGTAACGTATAAAGATAAGCATACAAGTCTATTAACATCATTAAAACAAGAGAAAGAAAAAGAAGACTCATCAAAAGAGCTATATATTAAGCATCAGACAAAATGGTTAAGCATGATGGAAAGACTCCCTGAACAGCTAAGGTCTTATGCTGACTATGAAAAAGCTTTAAAAGCTGCCATTTCAAAACGTGATGAGCTACAACAATTACTTGAAAGTAAGCAAAAAATATGGCAGCAATACCTACAAGAAGAGACGAAAGTAAAAAGCACGATTGAGACATATGAAGAAAATCTATCGTCTCTTCAGGTTGAATTAGAACGTGAACGAGATCTTTTTAAGCAGGAGATGGAGAATCAAGGTTTTGAATCATATCAGTCATATGTAAAAGCTAAAAAAGAAGATTTTGAGATAGAAAAACTGAAAAATGAAATTGAATCTTTTGATAAGGAATATCAACATGTAAGTAGCTTATTTACAAATATAGAATATGTATTGAAAGATGTAGAAATGCCTGATATTGAAAGTTTAGAACAGCAAGTGCAAAATCTAATAGATGAAATGAATAAACAGCGAGAGATTATAAGTGAAATGCATGTAAAAATACAGCAAAATGAAAAGGTTATTCGGAAAATGACCATGGCAATTGATAAGCGTAAGGAAATTCAAAGGGAATATGAAACAATCGGTCATTTATATGAAATTTCAAAAGGTCAAAACCCTTTCCGTATTACATTTGAACGTTTTGTATTAGCTGCCTTTTTAGATGACATTTTACTAGAAGCAAATGAGAGATTAACAAAAATGACCAGCGGTAGATATCGTTTATTGAGAAAAGTCGATCCAACTAGAAGAAATATTCAAAGTGGTTTAGAATTAACCGTTTTTGACCAATACACAGGTACTGAAAGGCATGTTAAAACGTTGTCTGGTGGAGAAAGTTTTAAGGCATCTCTTTCTCTTGCCTTAGGTTTGGCTGCGGTTGTTCAACAAAATGCAGGAGGTATTTCGTTAGAGACAATGTTTATCGATGAAGGCTTTGGAACATTAGACCCTGAATCATTAGATCAAGCAATCGAGGCGTTACTAGATATTCAAAGTAATGGACGCTTGGTAGGAATTATCTCACATGTTCCAGAATTAAAAGAAAGAATTGATGCAAGGCTTGAAGTAATGGGTCAACAAAATGGGAGTACTACAAAATTTATATTAACGTAAATCATATTAGGCGTATCTAAAATACAATCATTTTGGATACGCCTCTCGTTATTAAATAAGAGTATTTTCCTATGCATTTTCCGATTTCACAGTTGTTTTCATAAATCCTTGTTTTTTTGTTACTTGGTAGTTCACTAAGAATATTCCAGTGAAAATTAGAATTCCACCTATAATAATGTACCAATGTAAAGGTTCGTCTAATAATAATGCTCCAGAAACAACTCCAAAAAAAGGAGCTAAAAATAAAAAAGCACTTGTTTTGCCAGGCTCACCTTTTTGAAGTAGGAAAAACCATAGTGAAAACTGAACAATTGAAGCCATTATCGCTAACCATAATAATATAATGATTGATTGGCTATTTATACTAAATGAAGGTGTTTCTAATAAGAAACTAAGCAATAACAACAAGCATCCTCCAAAAAACATTTGATAGGCAGAAAGTACCCAAGTGTCAAAAGCTTCGCCCCATTTTTTTATTAACAGAGTTGCAAAAGCCCAGGAAACTGCAGATAAAAAACCTAACAGAGTTCCAACTTTTAAATCAATTTGTCCTCCCATTGTTATAAATACACCTATAAAGCCCAATAAAACACCTCCCCATTGTATTACTCTGTAGTTGTTTTTAAAGAAGATGGTTCCAAGTATAACTACCAACAATGGATTCATAAAAGTTAAAATCGAAGTGGCACCAGCATGAATGGTTCTTAGACTAATAAATATACACCCCATTACTCCAGTAGTTTGAAAAAAACCAATAATAATCATTCTTAGCCAATTCTGTATCGTTTTAGGATGGGTTCTTTTTAGACAAGCAACAATTATCATCATGATGACTCCAGCAATAAGAAAGCGCAGCGAGACGAGTAGTAAAGGTGTTGTGTGCATAAGTCCAATTTTACCAATTGCAAAAGAAGAACCCATTAAAAATGTAGTAATGATAACAAGTAATCCAAATAGATATTTATTCATATTTATCTCCCTATGTAATTAAAAAATATCAATAATGTTTTTTATGACTAGATAGCTGTCAAATATTATTTGAACTAATTAAATAGTCACTAGATATTACTCTTCACATTTGATGACTATAAAAGAAGTGAAATTAGCTTGATAAGTTGAGATAGAAAAAAAGAAAACCACCGTATTTTTTATACGGTGGTAGAATTCTCTGATGATGGATCTTTCATAAAAGTAAAGGTACAAATAGCTTAGTCGCTTTAATTAAAGATAACACATTTCATCTTTATTACAATCTTTTCCATGTGATAAATTTAAAATATTCTCTATTTTACTCTATGTGGGCAAATTCCATCGAGGCTGCTCCCGTAGAATTCTCGCATCATGCCCTTAAACGACTTTTTTGCTCATCTTATTCACAAATCGAAACAGCCTTTATTAATTACATATCATGACTTGAATTATGTTTTTGACGACTGTGTTTCCGATTTTTTACCTTATGAGAGCCACTTAAAGGCGCAGGCTGCCCAGATTGATGTTCTTTTATAGCATGCTTCTTAGGTCCTTTACCATCAATTACACTCATTTACGATTCCTCCATTTTTTGAAAAGATTTTTATTGAAAAATAATGATTCACACTAGCGAAACATGGGAAATAAGCTTCAATAAAATCTAACTAGTTTAACTTTTTTTCTGTTGAGAACGAGCTCAATCAAAGCAAAGTTTCACTTTATAAAATTTGTAAAGTACGCTGTTTTTATTCATCGAATAAATGAAATGGTTTTGGTGAAATCTATCAATAAAATGATGAAAGGAGTCTTATTATGCCTTATAGAAAAGATAATCAATATGCCTTTCAAGAAGCACAAGAAAAAACAAAAGAAGTAAGTGATGTTCTTGAAAAAATGGATTCAACTGATGCAGCATATGGTCAGCAATTAAAACATTTGAAACAAGAAATAGAAGTAGCATATCAACAAATTGAAAATGCGTTGGAAATTGCGTCTGAACATCAAAGGAAGCAATTAGAACAATATCAGCAATTCTTACATGATATAGTTAGTGATTTGCAAGAATCATAAATGGGGTCATTCAACGTTATTATTTTATATTTCCTCTAAATGAATGAGAATCGTTTTCCTTCTTTTGTAATGCTATATTAGAATAACTTGACACTTTCTGGAGCAATTAGTAAGTTAGAGTAGAATCTAAAATTAATACATATTTGGAGGGAGAAAGCTTTGAGCAGTCAAATGGATTTTTCACAAGTTATATCTAATCGTCATTCAGTTAGGGAGTACGATTCCTCAGTTGTTATTTCTCAAGAAGAAATTAAAGAAATGATACAGGAGGCATCCTTAGCTCCATCTTCTTGTAATTTACAACCATGGCGCTGTTTAGTATTTAAAGATAAACAAGCCAAAAAAGACTTGAAAAAAATTGCTTATAATCAAGATTGTATTGAAACATCTTCAGCAGTAATAGCCATTCTTGGAGATATTGATATGTATAAAAATGCTGAAGCTATTTATAAAAGTACTTATGAAGCAGGATATATTGATGAAGAAATGATGAAAACAAATGTTGAAAAATATACAGAGTTGTTTTCAAAGGCTTCTATTGAATCAAGAGCACAAAGTGTCTCATTTGATGCGGGATTATTTTCTATGCAGCTAATGCTAGTAGCAAAATCTAGAGGCTACGATACAGTAACAATCGGTGGCTTTGACAAAATAAAATTTATTGACACTTTTGATATAGACGATCGATATTTACCGATTGTATTAATTGCGTTAGGTAAGGCTGCTTCACCAGCGTTTAAGACAACGCGTTTACCAGTGGACAAAATTACTTCTTTTATTTAACAAAGATAGATGTCCTATTCTATGGAAAAAGGTTGAAGCTTTAATAGAATCGTTTGTATAACAAATGAAGAGAGGTTCTTCAAAAAGTTCATTTTTAAATGTTTGAACTTCTTGGAGACCTCTTTATTACATTATGGGTTATAATGGTATAAATACATAACTTACTACGGTTCAAAAGGAGAATAGGAAAATGAAAGCATTAATTCATGCGGGTAAAAGTGGATTTGCAGGTTTATCATATGGTCGTATTCAAGAAGGAAGTCCTGGACCTGGCGAGGTTCGCGTTCGTTTGAAAACAGCGGGTTTAAATCATCGTGATTTATTTGTACTTAATCGTCATCAGCCTGATGAAGCACCTTTAGTAATTGGTTCAGATGGTGCAGGTGTCATTGAAGTTGTAGGGGAAGGTGTTGATGTTGACCAAATCGGTAGTGAAGTAATAATCAATCCGGGATTAGGTTGGGATAGAAATAGTGATTGCCCGCCTGAAGAGTTTGAAATCATTGGACATCCTTTTCATGGAACATTTGCTGAAAGTATTATAGTGCCTATTGAAAATGTAGTAGAAAAACCCAAATATTTAACTTGGGAAGAAGCAGGGGTATTATCTTTAGCTGCCTTAACCGCTTATCGTGCTCTTTTTACAAGAGGGAAAATTAAACATGATATGAAAGTCTTAATACCTGGGATAGGGAGTGGTGTCGCTACATTTTTACTGCAATTTGCAAAAGCAGTAGGAGCTACTGTATATGTTACTTCACGTTCTAAAGAAAAAGCTAATGCAGCTCTTCGTCTAGGTGCAGATAAAGCGATTGATAGTAATGTTGATTGGGATGTTGTGCTTAATGGCGAGAAAGTGGATTTAGTTATTGAATGTGTTGGGGCTGCTACATTTAATAAATCATTAAAGCAACTTCGACGCGGAGGGACAATTGTTACATTTGGTGCTTCTGCGGGAGATGAGGTTCAAATTAATTTGAGAGATATATTTTATGGACAATATAATATCTTAGGATCTACAATGGGCAGCGCTGAAGAGTATAAAGAGATGTTATCTTTTATTGAAGAGAATCAAATTAAACCTGTTATAGATGGAATGTATACGTTAGAGCAGTTTGAAAATGCGTTTCATCGTATGGAGAAGGCTGAACAATTAGGGAAAATAGGATTTATCATTAGCTAATAGTGAATAATTGAAAGACGTTACAAAAGTGTTTTAGATAGCCCTTTGTAACGTCTTTTTATTTGTTTATAAATAAGTTCAGTAAATACATTCAAAGCTATATGTATTACTTGTTAATAGGCGAGAAAGTTTACGAAAATAACCTATTTTAATTAATCTCAATATTACCAACCGAAACAGATATGTTTAATTCGCGATTTTTGAAATTGTTGCTCTTAATGTTTTGGCCTGCTCCATTTATTATTATGTGATTTTTTAGTTGTGTATTATTTGTTGTAATGTGTCCATTTTTGGTTTCAATATTTAGTTGTATATCAGTTAAGTCTTGAGAAGATGGTAAAAGAATTTTTGCGTTTCCGTTAGATAGCTTTATGGTATTTTTCCCAATTATTTCTGAGAAGGTTATTTCTTTAAGACTACCCACATGATTATTAATTGCCACTTCTCCCTTTACTTTCCCCATTATAATAGCGCCATTTTTGGCAATGACTTGTATAGAAGAGCCTTTAAATGAATCTACCTTAATGTTTCCAATATTAGAAACTAGAGTTGTGTGATTTATTACTTCTATATCTTCTAGGTGAATATTTCCGTTTTTAGTATGAACCTTAATGGACGAAAGTAACCTTTCTGGAATGAATAATTGCAATGTTGTTCTTTTTACATTGCCAGGGATGAAATACATCCATTTTTTGGGGATAGCCTTAACAGTTAAAGTCGCTTGGCCTTTATCATATTTCAACGCCAGTTTTGGTTTTATGAAAAAAGATGCTTTCCCTGACAACTTATAATGTATTTTTGTCTCGCTTTTTAAAATCTCAATGTTTGTAACATCTGAATTAATGATAATATGATTTACTTCTTTAAGTTCTTCGCTGTTAACAGCTTTACTTTCAGATTGCTTTAATAAAATAGCCATTATTGAGAACGCCATTATGAAAACCCCCATTATACTGAAAAATGATTTTACTTTTATATTCTTAATTCTTAACAAAATAATTACCTCCCTTATTAAATATTTTAGTAATTAAAACATTTAGTTATTATAATATATATTTGTTTTAATAATCTGTCAATATGGATCATCGTGTGTCGACTAATTTTGAACAAATTGTATTTATACATATAAAAAAGCAAATCAATATGATTTGCTTCAGAATGTATACAAAAAGACATGAAAATAATTTTCTCTTCATGTCTTTTGTCATTATTTGTATTTGTAAATAGAAAAACGGAAGATGTAAGTTCTTTATGATGTACTTTTTAAGTAATTTTCAACAATATTAGCTCCGTTTTCCTGTGAAAGTAGCCAGCCATTTAAAATTTCTTGTAGTAAAAATAAATATCGCCAGTATGGATCTTATACGAAAATCTTGTAAGGTTCTTTTACGCATTCAGTTGATTGGAGTGGAGAGCGGCGACTCCTACGGGAAAAGCGGCTCGGCCCCGCCCAAGGAAAGCGTCCGCTCGCAGCGGAAATCAACGTTTTTTCTACAGTCTGAAGCAAACCGATAACAGTTAATATGCTAAGAATGTTTATCATTTAAGCTTACATGGCAATTTAAAAACAATGAACAATTGGTAAGCTAATGACAGAAAATGAATGATGTTAACCAAACGTTCTATTTGATTTGTTTACAGTTTATTTTGTAATTTTATCAAATACTTTATTAATGTCTTTTAAAATATCTGAAATGTTCATTAGTTGTTCATCTGAGAACTTTGAAAAAATGCTAGCTATTTTTGTTTCACCTTCATTAGTAAGTGAGACTCTTACGACCCTTCGATCATCTTTAATCCTTACTCGTTCTACTAATTGTAGTTCCTCTAGTTTGTCGCACATATTTGTTGCCGCCCCAGGAGTTAACATAAAACCTTCTGCAATTTCAGTGATTTTCATATGTCCATATAGCTTAAGCTTTAGTAATAATAGAATAAGATTTTCTGAAAGAGTGTCATCATGCGTGAGGAGTTTAATGAATTCATTTGATTTCTTTTGAAGTTTAAACATTTCATCAACTACATTTTGTATGTTTTCTTCTGTAGTTTTATTCATCTTGTTCATCCCTTTTTATTTTAGTTACTAAAATATATGTTGATTATATATTATATTTATTAAAAATGATACTGATAATATCATTTTCAATATTTGAATTGTTGATATATATGAGTAAATAATCAGCTATTTATACTCGTTTTAAAAGATTATCTCGTGTTGCTGTTGACTTTGTGTATATATAATGAGATATTGTGTATATACTATATATACAATATGATGTGTGGTGATTAAATGGATATCATAATTAGTAATTCAAATTCGAAACCAATATATGAACAGATTTCCTCGCAAATTAAAAATTTTATTATGACAGGTATTCTTAATGAAGGGGATGCACTCCCATCCATGCGCTTGTTAGCAAAAGAATTACGGGTAAGTGTTATAACGACGAAGCGAGCTTACGAAGATTTGGAACGTGATGGTTTTATTGAAACGGTTCAAGGTAAAGGAAGCTTTGTAGCTGGAAAAAATATTGAATTTGTAAAAGAAGAACAGCTTAGAATTGTTGAGGAATACTTAGTAAAAGCCGTAAATGTTGCAAAAAGTAGCGGAATTACAATCGATGAACTTCAAGAAATAGTCAATATGCTTTATGAGGAGGAGTAACAGATGGATGCTATCTTAGAAGTAGAACATGTAACAAAAAATTATGGAGAATTTGCTATTAAAGACTTGAACTTTACCTTACCTAAAGGGAGCATAATGGGATTTGTTGGTGAGAATGGCGCTGGTAAAACAACTACTATCAAATTAATTTTGAATTTAATTAAGATGGATAATGGTTCGATCCAATTATTTGGATTAGATCATATTAAGCATGAGAAAAAAATCAAGGAACAGATTGGTGTCGTTTTTGATGAAAGTTATTTTCATGATAATTTAAAAGTTGGAGATATTTCTAAGATTCTAGATAAGGTTTTTAGTAATTGGGATGAGGAGCTCTACAATCAATACATAAACAAATTTAATTTACCTAGAAATAAGACGGTAAAGGAATTTTCCAAAGGAATGAAAATGAAGCTATCTATTGCAACAGCTTTATCACATCATCCGAAACTTCTTATATTAGATGAAGCTACAAGTGGCCTTGACCCTGTCGTTAGAAATGAAATATTAGATGTGTTTTTAGACTTTATTCAAGATGAAGAAAAATCTATTCTATTATCTTCTCATATTACGAGTGATTTAGAGAAAGTAGCCGATTATATCACATATATTCATAACGGTAAGATTATCTTTAGTGAATCAAAGGATGAATTAATGTATAATTATGGTTTGTTAAAATGTGGTAAGGGTGAATTCGAGGATATAGATTTAGAAGATATAATTGGCTATCGGAAAGGTCAATTTGGCTATGAAGTTTTAGTTAAAAATAAGGAGCAAATGCACAGAAAATATCCAAAAGCCGTTATAGATACAACAAACATAGAAGAAATTATGTTATTTCATGTAAGAGGTGAGCAAAAATGACTGGATTATTGATTAAGGACATTTTAAATTTGCGAAAATATGCGATGACAATGCTTATTTTTATAGTGTTTTATTCCGCGCTTTCCTTTACTATGGATGATCCAGGCTTTATTAGTGGTGCTATTGTGCTTTTTTTTACAATGATTTCAATCACTTCTTTCTCATATGATAATCTTGCAAAATGGGATAATTATGCATTATCTCTACCTATTACTCGTAAAGAAATGGTGTTGAGTAAATATATACTGGCGATGTTATTGGCAATAGGAGGGACATTATTTTCTATAGTTGCTGGTGGTTTAATCGTTTTTATCAAAGATATAACGAGTTTTAAAGAACAATTAGTCATTTCATATTGTTTATTTGTGATTGCAACACTATTTATAAGCGCATTATTACCTCTTATTTATAAATATGGGGTTGAGAAAGCGAGAATCATGATCGTAGTAGTGATTGGTTTGCCGTCCATCCTTCTTTTTGCTCTCTCAAAAATAGGAGTTCTTATGCCGACCGATGAACAATTTATGCTGTTACTTAAACTATCTCCTATTTTCCTTGTAATCGTTCTTTTTGTTTCATATTTTATTTCATTAGAAATTTACAAAAAAAAAGAACTGTAATGGTTCTATAATTAGAAGGAGGCTAGTATGGCTTCCTTCTAATTATTTGTACGTAGCGATTTGCAAGAACCTAACAATCATTCTGTCTAAATTTGGCGATTTGTAGAATCTTTAGATTTGTTTGTCGTCCGTGTACTTTAATGGTCGATATTAAGAATAAGAAGACAGAATATGATACTAAAGCTACTGCTATTGATTCTTTTTACGTTTTTTATTATTTTGTCTTTGTACAGCGGTTAATGGCTCATTTGCATATTCCTCATTGTAACCAGCTCCAGTTCCTTGAGCAGATGCTGCATTCATACCTGGTCTGACATGATTCGCCTTTTTTTTCACCAATTTAATCACCTCAATTCTACTTATTTAGCTTATTTTCCCCTAATTATTTATTTTATAAAAATAATAATATTTATTTATAAATGAAAATGTTTCTCAATTGATCCACTGAAAAATGCAGTAATATCAAGGTTCATAATTTAGTCAATTATTTACTATAAGAAATACTTATCATTAACAATAACTTTCTTGTAATTTACTCATGATGTTTATTTTTGTAAAATGTATATGAAAGGGAAGTAAGATAAAATAAATATTCATACTTTTCGACATATTCGTTTTTTTCCTTTATAGTTAAAGTAGAGCTGGGCAAAGTGTTTGTCGAGCGGAATTTCTATGGCTATTTATTATAATTAAGGAAGAAAAGAGGGGGAACGTGTAATGGCAAAAAATGATATTTTTAAAGCGCGCTCTTCTTTCAATGCGAACGGAAAAAGCTACAACTATTACCGTTTAGGTGCATTAGAAGAAGCAGGAATCGGCGCAGTTTCTAAATTACCTTATTCAATTAAAGTTCTTCTTGAATCTGTATTACGTCAAGAAGATGGCCGAGTAATTACAAAGGAACATGTTGAAAACTTAGCAAAATGGGGAACTAGCGAAGTTCAAAATATTGATGTACCTTTTAAACCTTCTCGTGTAATTTTACAAGACTTTACTGGTGTTCCAGCAGTAGTTGACCTTGCTTCAATGAGAAAAGCAATGGCTGACCTTGGTGGAGACCCTGAACAAATTAATCCTTTAATTCCTGTTGACCTAGTTATTGACCACTCAGTGCAAGTTGATAAAGCTGGTACTGCTGATTCATTAAAAGTTAACATGAATTATGAATTCGAACGTAATAATGAGCGTTATCAGTTCCTAAGCTGGGCGCAAAAATCTTTTGATAACTATCGTGCAGTACCACCTGCAACTGGTATCGTTCACCAAGTTAACTTAGAGTATTTAGCAGCAGTTGTTCATGCTCTAGAAAATGAAGACGGAACTTTTGAAACATTCCCAGATTCATTAGTGGGTACTGACTCACATACAACAATGATCAATGGTATCGGTGTTTTAGGATGGGGTGTAGGTGGTATTGAAGCCGAAGCAGGAATGCTTGGTCAACCTTCATACTTCCCAGTTCCAGAAGTTATCGGTGTTAAACTTATTGGTCAACTTCCAAGTGGAGCAACAGCTACTGACTTAGCTCTTAAAGTAACACAAGTGTTACGTGCGAAAGGTGTAGTAAATAAATTTGTTGAGTTCTTTGGCCCTGGTGTAACAACACTTCCATTAGCAGACCGTGCAACAGTTGCAAACATGGCTCCTGAGTATGGTGCTACTTGTGGTTTCTTCCCAGTTGATGAAGAAGCATTATCATATATGCGTCTAACAGGAAGAAATGAAGAGCAAATCAAGGTTGTTGAAGAATATTGCAAAGCAAATGGTTTATTCTTAACTGCTGATAGTGCAGATCCAATTTACACAGATGTAGTTGAAATTGATCTTTCAGCAATCGAAGCAAATCTTTCTGGTCCAAAACGTCCACAAGATTTAATTCCATTATCACAAATGAAAGAACAATTCCATAATGCATTAAACGCACCAGCAGGTCCTCATGGATTCGGAATTGATGCTGCTGATAAAGAAAAAGAAATTATTGTTAAACTAGCTGATGGTTCAGAAGTTCAAATGAAAACAGGAGCAATTGCTATTGCTGCAATTACAAGCTGTACAAATACTTCTAACCCATATGTACTAGTTGGAGCAGGTCTTCTTGCTAAGAAAGCAGTAGAAAAAGGGTTACAAGTACCCGCTTATGTTAAAACATCTTTAGCGCCAGGTTCTAAAGTTGTTACAGGATACCTAGCCGATTCTGGTTTACAACCATACCTAGATCAATTAGGTTACCAAATCGTTGGTTACGGATGTACTACATGTATCGGTAACTCAGGTCCATTAGCTCCTGAATTAGAAAAAGCAATCGCTGATTCTGATTTATTAGTAACATCAGTACTTTCAGGTAACCGTAACTTTGAAGGACGTATCCACCCACTAGTTAAAGGTAACTACTTAGCTTCACCACCATTAGTTGTTGCTTATTCACTAGCTGGTACTGTTGATATTGATTTCGCTACACAAGCAATCGGTAAAGATAAAGATGGCAAAGATGTAATGCTTTCTGATATTTGGCCAACAGCTGAAGAAATTAAAGAAGTTGTAAACAAAACAGTTACTCCTGAATTGTTCAAAAAAGAATATGATACTGTATTTACAAATAACGAACGTTGGAATGAAATTAAAGTAGGTAATGATCCATTATACACTTGGGATAATGAATCAACTTACATTGCAAATCCTCCATTCTTCGAAGGATTGAAAGCAGAAGCTGGTACAGTTGAACCACTAAATGGCTTACGTGTTGTAGCTAAATTTGCTGATTCAGTAACAACTGACCACATTTCACCAGCTGGATCAATTGGTATCAAAACTCCAGCAGGTTTATACCTACGTGAAAATGGTGTTGAACCAAGAGATTTCAACTCATATGGATCTCGTCGTGGACACCACGAAGTAATGATGAGAGGTACATTTGCAAACATTCGTATCCGTAACCAAGTAGCTCCTGGTACAGAAGGTGGATACACTACTTACTGGCCAACTGGCGAAGTTACATCAATTTACGATGCTTGCATGAAGTACAAACAAGACGGAACTGGCTTAGTTGTTCTAGCTGGTAAAGATTACGGTATGGGATCTTCACGTGACTGGGCTGCGAAAGGTACTAACCTTTTAGGAATTAAAACAGTTATCGCTGAAAGCTTCGAGCGTATTCACCGTTCTAACCTAGTGTTAATGGGTGTTCTTCCATTACAATTTAAAGAAGGCGAAAGCGCAGATACTCTTGGATTAACTGGTAAAGAAACAATCGCAGTTACTGTTGATGAATCTGTAAAACCAAGAGATTATGTAAAAGTAACAGCTACTGCTGAAGATGGTACTGTTAAAGAATTCGAAGCATTAGTACGTTTCGATAGCGAAGTTGAAATTGATTACTACCGTCATGGTGGTATCTTACCAATGGTACTTCGTGAAAAATTACAAGCTGCGAAACTACAAGCTTAATATTATAGAAATGATAGAAGAGCCCTAAAAGTAGATGATCTACTTTTAGGGCTCTTTTAACTTTGTATGTTAACTTATCTATTATTGATTATGAGTAAAATGAAGGCGAACGAAGTATTTTTATCATAATTTTGTTAATAAAACATAGGATAGATTAATAGTCTTGAATTTATATCAAAATTATTGTTTAATAGTTTTTTTGATAGGAAATAAGATAATATTTCTTTGTTAGGAGAGACATTAATGAAAATAATAATGATTATTATATCTATTCTAGTATTCTATATAGTAGTTGAAGTTGGTGTTAATATTTTTCTTAATTATGGTCGTGAAAAAGAAAAAAAGTCATTTAAAGAAATATTTAAGAGATTTTCTAGGAAAAAACAAGGACAGGATGTTTAGTGCAAGTAGATGATTACTCTTGTATTGTTGATAATCTGATGGCTGAAAGACGAGAAGACAAAATATAATTATAGAAGAGGGTGTCCAAAAAGTAAAAATTCGATGGATATCCTCTTCTATTTTATGTAAGTTTTGTATTCTTACTTATCTCAACTAAAGAGTAAAATAAAAGATGCATAGGACAAAGCCCGTAACATTATTTTTTTAGAATGAAAATATACTATATATCAAATAGTCGATAAAAAATGGAGTTAAAATAAAGCGTAGGGGCCTCTGAAAAATGATAAATCACTTTTCAGAGGCCCCTTAATCTATTTCTTCACATATATGTAGCTTTCAAACTATCTGTAATGAATTTTTTAGCAAGTCTCTACATCAAATTCTTCTACAGGCCACCAATGGTTTCCGTCGGATTCTAGTAGATCATCTGCGCTATTAGGTCCCATAGAACCCGCTGGATAGTTCGGGAAGCTAGTTTCTTTTTCATTACTCCATATTTTTGATATGTTATCTACGAATTTCCAAGATAATGCTACTTCATCCCAATGCGTAAAGTTAGTGGCATCTCCACGCATAGCATCATAGATAAGTTTTTCATATGCTTCTGGAGTATTCATTTGATCGGATGTTTTTTTACTATAGCTTAATCGAATAGGTTTAGTTGATACAATTTTTCCACCTGAGTTTTTTACATTAAGATGTAGAGTAATGCCTTCTTCAGGCTGAATATGTATCACGAGTAAGTTTGGACTTAACTCTTCACTTGGATTGTAATATAGATTCATAGGAATATCTTTAAATTGAACAACGATTTTTGTTGTTTTTACCGTCATGCTTTTCCCTGTTCGAATATAAAAAGGAACACCAGCCCAACGGAAATTATCGATTTTGAGTCTTCCAGCTACGTACGTTTCTGTATTAGAGTTTTCATTTACCATTGGTTCATGACGATAGTCTATTTTCTTTTCTCCACCAACTTCACCTTGTCCATATTGTCCTCTTACAAAATTCTTCTCCACTTCTGTATTGGAATAAGTTCTCAATGATCGAAGTACACGAATTTTTTCATTACGAATATCTTCTGTATTTAAGGAAATAGGAGGCTCCATTGCTAGTAGAGCAACCATTTGTAACATATGATTTTGGACCATGTCTCTTAAGGCACCACTTTTATCATAATATCTACCACGTTCTTCAACACCTAGTGTTTCACTAGATGTAACTTGGATATTTGATATATAACGATTGTTCCACAACGGTTCAAACATCATATTAGAAAATCGAATAACTTCTATATTTTGCACCATATCTTTACCGAGATAATGGTCGATTCGGTATATTTCATTTTCTTCAAAAGAGCCACGAATCTTTGTGTTTAATTGTTCAGCAGATTCGAAGTCTTTTCCAAATGGTTTTTCAATTATGACACGTTTATAACCTTCTGTTTTTGTCAATCCTGATAATTTTAAATGTTCAGTTATCGTGCCGAAAAATTCAGGAGCCATAGCTAGATAAAACAAGCGATTACCATCTAATCGGTGGATTTCTTCTGTTCTTTCAGTAAGGTCTTTCAATTCTTTATATGATTGGGAGTTAGATACATCATGAGAGTGGTAATAGAAATGATTAGTGAATTCTTCCAACTCTAAATGATTAATCTGTTTTACGGCTGAGAGAATAGACTCTTTAATCATGTTATGATATTGATTTATAGTAAGTTCTCTTCTTGCTACACCTATTACGGCAAAGTGTTTATTAATTTTTTTTCTACTGTATAATCGGAAAAGAGAAGGATATAATTTCCGATGAGCTAAATCACCAGTTGCTCCAAATAGCATAATTAGTGAATTTGGTCTCTGTTTGTTATTCACAATAGGAACCTCATTTCTGCAAAGTTGTATATAATAAATATAAAAGTATAATAAATTACGTTATATTAAATTAATTATTATTATATATCATTATATTCAGAAAATGAATTATCACGACTTACAATCATATTATCTTTCGAATTTTTTAAGAGATAGTGATCATGAAATACTGCTGGTATAAGTTTTAAGTGATATACTGTTGCGAATTATGGTAATCTAAGTATCATGCGAAAAGGGAGCTTTTTTAAAATAATAAAATAGATAATATAATATTAATGTAGGATTGGGAGGGACATAGAATGGAATTTGTATTTTTAGGTACAGGAGCAGGAGTTCCTGCAAAAACTCGAAATGTTTCATCCATAGCCCTTCAGTTGCTCGAAGAAAGAAAGGCTGTTTGGTTATTTGATTGTGGAGAGGCTACACAACATCAAATATTACATACTTCCGTAAAACCGAGTAAAATAGAGAAAATATTCATTACTCACTTACATGGAGATCATATTTTTGGTTTACCGGGATTATTAAGCAGTCGTTCTTTTCAAGGAGGTACAGATGAACTTACTGTATATGGACCTGAAGGAATTTCCGAATATATTACTACTTCATTAAAAGCAAGTGGTACACATTTAAAGTACCCTTTGACCATTATTGAAATTATGGAGGGAATTATTTTTGAGGATGATTCTTTCACAGTGGAAGCTCGTAAATTAGATCACGGAATATTAAGCTATGGATATCGCATAACGGAAAAAGATCGTCCTGGGGAATTACAAGTGGACGAATTATTGAAGCTTGGCTTAAAACCAGGACCTATATTTAAAAAAGTAAAAAATGGAGAAATCATTCCATTAGATGACGGTTCTATTATAAATGGGAAAGAATTTGTTGGTGAGCCTAAGAAAGGGAAAATTATAACGATTCTAGGTGACACTCGGATTTGTGAAAACAGTAAAATACTTGCAAATAATTGTGATTACCTAATACACGAAGCAACATTTGCAGCTGAAAGTGGGAAAATGGCCTATGAATACCATCATTCAACTACTGCACAAGCTGCTACTATTGCAAAAGAATCAGGTACTAAGAAATTAATATTGACACATATTAGCTCACGTTACTTGGCGGAAGATATCCATCATTTACTTCAAGAGGCTATCGAAATTTTTCCGAATACGATTATTGCTGAAGATTTAATGAGACTAAAAATTGTTAAAACTGATGTGGATTAATTCACATCAGTTTTTTAAAATTCGGAATATTGGATAAAACGCGTTTAAGGGGTAGGCAATACTGGCTATAATATAAGTGTAGAATAACGATGATTTGATTGATATTTTACAAAAGTGAGGAAATTATATAGGGGTATTTTTCTAGGAAAAATGTTTAAATACTGTTCTTATAGTTTTCGATAAGAAGGGCATTGTTCAATTGGATTTTATCATTTGAATAATGCTTTTTTCTACAAATAGGGAGGAAAACATCATGACCATAATAAATCAATTAAGACCTACTGCTTCTACGAAGACTATGCTTAAACATGAAACCGATATTCATCTAAAAAGTCACTTTGCTGACATTTTAAAATATCAATCATTTCAGAAAATAGACCAAGAACATTTCCATGTCCTAGCTACATTACTTGAAGATGCCATTCCAGAAGGAGTAGAGATTTTACTTAATTATTTGCAATATTTACAGGGGAAAGAACACATATCGATTAACAGAAAAGAAGTTGAGCAATATATGCATTCTTTACTCCATGCCGAAAGAAATGAGCAATATTATGAAAATATCACGTCATTCTTTAACGTTCTTATTGATAAAAAATATCCCGTGTGTAAATTGTTAACTGCTTTTAATCAAATTCATTTTTATTTCCAAACTATCTTACTTTCCAAAAAAGGTATGCGTCCAAATAGATGCTTGGAATTAATGACGAGCTTACAAAAAGGCGTGAATATTGAACAGCAACTATTAATTGATATGTCCAATAAGCAACTACTAGAGGTAAATGCTATTAACATATCAAATTTAATAAACAAAAATACAGAAATTATGTTTATGCGAGACTTTTTATCGAAATTAGATACGCAAGATCATCAAATCTTGAATATTAAAGCTGCAAGTGAAGAATTATCTGTGTCTGTAGATGAAGTAGCGTAACATGCTGTGTCGGTTGCAGAAAACACAGATGAGGCAGTCGAATTATCTGAGGAAGGACAAAAAGTAGTAGGGGATGCTATTAATGAAATTATCTTAACCAAAGAAGAGTTTGCTCAAATTGTTACAAAGGTTAATGAGTTACAAAATTCAGTTGCAAAGATTGAAGAAGTAGTTAAAGTAATTCATAGTATTGCAGATCAAACGAATTTATTAGCTTTAAATGCCGCAATTGAAGCTGCAAGAGCAGGAGATGCAGGTCGCGGTTTTGCTGTTGTAGCGGAAGAAGTACGTAAACTATCTGATAATAATGTCATGTCACTAAAAACAGTTAAGGATAATGTTGCGACACTTCAAGCTGTATCGACCGATATTTTTAATCTAACAAACAAAACAAAGTCCGTGATTGAAAAGGGTGTTTCAGAAGCTCAAAATACGATTCCTCTTATTTCACATATCATTGAAAGAATGAAGGATATTAATGATAAAACAAATGGTACAGCAGCAACTGCTGAACAACAGTCGGCTGGAATAAATGAAGTAGCTAAAAGAATGACGAATATCGCGAACATATCATCAGAATTAAATGATTTAAGTCATGTTACGATTGATGCTATACATGACCTAAGTACGTTGATTAGACAATATCGTGATTGTGTCTTTGATGGCACGACTCAACTTACTACACGAGCTTTACTAGAATTAGCGAGGTCAGATCATCTACTATGGAAATGGAAAATACATAATATGCTTCTTGGTGTAGAAACTGTACATCCAAATGACGTGAATGAACATACGGATTGTCGTTTAGGTAATTTGTATTTTAATCAAGATACTATTGAAATGATTGGTGAAAATAAGCATTATCAAGAACTTAATCAACACCCTAAAGATGTGCACGATTACGCTAGAAAATCTGTAATAGCATATGAATCTAGAAATATTGAGGAAGCAGAAATGTACTTTAAAAAACTAGAAAGTGCCTCTGAAAAGGTAATGAATTTAATTGATGAGATTATTGAAGATTTAGGTTTATGAAAATAAAACTAAGGAATGTTATTTAGTTAGAATAATCGATATATAATGCAACATGATGATTTCTCCCAGTAGATTTTTCAAAAAATAACCTCTATTGAATAAGGCTCTTTTTTTAGCAAATCTATGTGTGCCTCTTGATATCATTTTTTGGTATTTGAACGATTAACTTCAAAATAAAATAAGATCATGTAATGTGAATAATGAGCGAAAATGCTTGAGACTCACTAATCACGAAGTGTAAAGATTAGAGCAAGATTGAACAAGGAAAGGTAATATTACTCTATGAGAAAACTTTTTATTTTAAAGAATATAGGGATTGTTCCTATTAATCTGTTTTGATAAAATAATGAAAAATCTTGACGGGGGTTTCATATGATAAAATATCCGTTTTTACCAAAAGGGGCAACAATTGGTGTTACAGCGCCTTCTTCAGGAGTTCCGCCTGAGTTGCATGATTTAGTAAAGCTTTCTTGTCAAAAGCTTGAAAAAAAAGGCTATAAGGTTGTTTGCGGTGAGACTGTTTGGAGTCAACATAAAGCAAAATCATCTCCAGCAAATCAAAGAGCCGATGAATTTAATAAGATGATACAGGATGAAGATATCGATGCGATTATCCCTCCATGGGGAGGAGAGCTACTTATTGAAATACTTGAACATATGGATTTCGAAAATATAACGAAAAAATGGATTTTAGGTTATTCGGATATTAGCTTATTGTTATTGGCAGTTACATTAAATACTGGGATTGCAACAGCTCATGGGACTAATCTTGTAGATTTAAGAGGAGAGTTAACAGACGAAACAACTGCTATGTGGGAGAATGTTTTAACAGCGAATGTAGGAGAATCTGCTATCCAATATTCATCAAAGAAATATCAAAAAGAATGGTCTCACGATCAACCTTCTCCATGTGTATTTCATTTAACAGAGAAAACGTATTGGAAATCGGTATCAAAGCAAATGGTGCAAATACAAGGGCGATTACTTGGTGGTTGTATAGATGTCATAAGACATTTAGTAGGCACTCCATATGGTAATGTATCTCATTTTAGAAGACTATATATCAATAACGAACCGATAATATGGTATTTAGAAAACTGTGAAATGTCTACCGTTGATTTAAGAAGATCATTAGTACAAATGAAGTTAGCTGGATGGTTTGAAGGATGTTCGGGTTTATTGTTTGGGAGGAGTAGTGCAAATAGGTCAGTTAATGATTATACAATAGAAGATGTATATAAAGAGTTATCAGAAGAACTTGAAATACCAATTATTTTTGACGTTGATTGTGGTCATGTACCTCCACAGCTTACATTTATAAATGGGGCATTTGCAGAGGTGCATGTAGAAAATGGTAAAGGCACTCTTATTCAATATTTTAAGTAATGACAAGAAGTTAAGGTGTTTTATTAAAAGATATGTACATTACTAATTTAGTAGAGTGTAAGATTTCTGTTAATAGATTATGAAGCGTTTCTTACAAAAATGGGCTTTTTTTAATGGAAAGGCAAGTGAGTATAAATAATGTTATGCCATTTACTAGTATGAATAAGTAACTGTTCTTTTTAATAGATAGGATTATCGCTATGAAGCCTATAAGAAAGACAAAAGGAAAAAGGATGAAAGAAAAGATGTTTAAGTAACACAATTCTGTTAATACGACTGAAAAAAAAGTTAGAAATACTTTAAAAAGAGAAATATTCATTTGTACCCCCTTAGTATTTTTAAGTAATCTATATCGTAATTGTTAAGGTATATATTATGTTAACATATTTTCAATGTTGTTTATTCATCTTGTATTTATTGTTGGAAAATAGACAATATAATGAACAAATTATGTGTTGACAAATAATGTTGTACAATAGAGGAAAGTTTGATTGTTATATTAATATTATTAAAGGGTGTAATACTGACTGAACAACATCTAAAGATTACATAAATGGAACAAATTTATCTGAAATTAAAGAGGAAAATCTTTCTATATTTTGATTGATTTTAACTATCAATTATCGTAATATTGTATTAATTCGATATATTTAGCGTTGAAGAAGAAGAGTAGAGAAAAAAATGGTTACAGAGAGCTGATGGTTGGTGCGAATCAGTGCCGGATTTTTGTTGAATGGGCTTCGGAGCTTCTAGATTGAAAAAGTAGTAGGTCTAGCGGATTGTCTTACCGATAAAAGAGACTACGTATCGAATTTGATTGTTGTTTCTGTACGGAATGAGTGCGTTTACTTGGATAAGCGAATAAAGGTGGCACCACGGGTTACTCGTCCTTTTTTAGGATGAGTAACCCTTTTTGTGTTTCTATATAGGAGGGTAAATAATGAATAAAATAATTTTAACAGGGATTAAGCCAACAGGGCGGATACATTTAGGGAATTACATTGGAGCGATTAAGCCAGCACTAGAGCTCGCTAATAATTCTGAATACAAAGCTGCTTACTTTATTGCAGATTATCATGGTCTAACAAAAATTCATGATGGTGACGAAATGAAAAAATTGTCATATATGAATGCCGCAACTTGGTTAGCGTTAGGTCTAGATCCAAATAAAGTCATTTTTTATAGACAATCGGACATTCCTGAAATTTTTGAATTAAATTGGATTTTAGCTTGTTTTACCTCTAAAGGTTTAATGAATCGAGCTCATACATATAAAACAATGGTTGAAACAAATAAGGAGAATCATAGAGATATCGATCAAGGTATTAATATGGGAGTTTTTTCGTATCCGATTCTGATGGCAGCAGATATTTTATTATTTAAGACTGAAACTGTACCTGTTGGAAAAGATCAAATACAACATGTAGAAATTGCGAGGGATATCGCAGAGAGTTTCAATCATATATATGGAGATACGTTTGTACTACCAAATTATAGAGTTCAAGAAAGTACATCTGTTTTACCGGGATTAGATGGGAGAAAGATGAGTAAGAGTTATAATAACACGATTCCTCTATTTGAAGAACCTAACCAATTGTTTAAGCTAATCAATAGGATTAAAACAGATTCGTTACCTGCTGAAGCAGAAAAAAATCCAGATCAATCGATTATTTTTACATTATTTAAAGAATTTGCTTCTCCAATTGAAATAGCAAATATGAGAAATCGATTTGTAACTGGAATCGGGTGGGGAGAAGCTAAAAAGGAATTGTTTGTTGTGATGAACCAATTTCTTGAAGAGCCTCGTGAGAAGTATAACAAGCTCATGGCTTCGCCTAAAAAGCTAGATGAAATTTTACACTATGGCGCTGAAAAGGCGAGGGAAGTTAGTCAGCCATTTTTAAAAGAGATTAAACGTAAGATTGGCTTGTTCTAATTCATACAACATCATAATAAACCTTTTAGATCAATAACCTAATGTAAGAAGACAAATATCCTAAAGTGAAACTGACAAAAGTCTGTTTTCTGAAAAAATGATTGCTTTTTGTAATAAGACGGATATGTTAAAATTGGTAAAAATAACATTTGTGAAAAATAGGGAGTTCTGATCTATTTAGGAGTGATATTATTTTTTTGATATAAGGGAGGAGAAATTCATGGGAAATAGTTTTTCATCACTTCTGCCAAATCATCAAGAATTTATCAAGAAGCAAAAAATTTTTTTTGTTGGCTCAGCACCATTATCTGCGGAAGGACATGTGAACATATCTCCAAAAGGTCATGATGTATTACGTATTTTCTCTCCAACTGAAATTGCATATTTAGATTTAACAGGTAGTGGTAATGAAACGAGTGCACATTTACATGAGAATGGTAGAATCACTTTTATGTTTTTAGCTTATGATGGATTGCCTATGATATTAAGACTTTATGGAAAAGGGAAAACAATATTACCCGAGACAGAAGAATGGGAAGAGTTCATACAGCATTTTGAAATTCTTCCTGGCGCGCGGCAAATTATATATGTTGAAATAGAATCGGTTAAAACATCGTGTGGATTTAGTGTCCCTTTTTATTCATATGGAGGAGATCGTAATATTCTTCATCAATGGGCTACTAACAAAGGGGATGTAGAATTAGATTTATATCGAAAAAAGAATAATTCAATAAGCATGGATGGGATTGTTACCCCACTTGGAGAAGGGATATCTAGCATTCATGATGATTAGAAGGAATGAAAAGGACTGAAAAAGATATCGATTTTCAGTCCTTTCATTCGTCTCCTCGTTAGTGTAGTAAATGTATGATTGACTGGATAAGGAACCTTTAAAGAGTAATACCAAGTACACTATTTGTTGCTCTTTTTAAAGCGAATGTGAAAATGTAAAAAATGTTTTTGCTCCTAATACATTTAATGGTCTTCTGAATGTTGACTATCATCGCTACTTAAATTTTGATCAGTTTTTGTTTTAACAATTTGTATACTTTGCTGATCGTTATTTTCGATAACGTGTTTTAGGATTGACAATTTATTTTACCAAAACTGCTAATAGTAGGAAAGCCATTCCTTTAATTCTGCTAAAGGCTCCGGCTGTAAGTGATAAATTTTTTCTCTCCCTATTTTTTCTCCAGAAACAAGTTTTGCTTCAGAAAGAATGTGCAAATGTTTAGCGATAGCTGTGCGACTTATCGGAAAATGCGAAGTTATTCTTGAAATCGGTAAATCCTCCTTTAAAAGCAGACGAAGTACTTCTCTGCGAGTTGGATCAGCGATAGCCTGGAATACATCATATTTGGGAGGAGATGAAGTCATTTATATCTCAACAACTTTCTTTAATTTGACATTTACGATATCAATCCAACCATGATTCATTCTATCACGGATAACAGAGCTTTCTGTGTTTGCCTTCGAAATAATCGCTTCTTTTTCTCCCCACCCACCATGAATTAAAGTGAATTCTGTTTTTTGGTTTCCAAGATCTTTCAAGATAAATGAAACAATCCATCCATCAGTATCCCATGAAAACTTAAGTAAATTTGGTTCACTCACTTCTAACACTTTACATGGAGAAGGTCCAAATGGTGATTGTAAATGAAATTCTTGCCCTACTATTGGTTGAAAATCATCTGTGGTCATAAACCATGAAGCAATTCCTTCTGCTGTCGATACTGTTTCCCAAACTTTTTGTATAGGTGCATGATAAATAACCGTTTGTTTTATGTCTTCTAATTTATTTTGTTTATTCATATCTATTCTGAATCTCCTTTAATTAACTAAAAAGTAACACCTTATGGTTTTGTGTTGTATCATATAACACCTTTTGGTTTTATGTCAATGCTATTTATTATTATGTTCAATAATCACCCGCTATATAGTTAATATTAAAAATATTTAAAGTTTTGAATTAATGAAAAAGTTTGATAACATGAAATTAAATGAAAGGAGGGTACTAATATGAAAAAAAGAATAATGAAGTTCCTATCAATTGGAATTGGGTACTCTACCGCCGTTTTTTTTATTTGATCTAATCATGGGATAAGTCTGTTTATTTTTAGATAAAACGACCTATGTTCATTGATTAGGAATTTCTAATTCAAGTACAAGAATCCACAGATCGTTCTCTGTGGTATTGTTTTAATACAAAAACCACAGACCTTTCTGTGGTTTGTTATTTTTTTACTCTGTTGTACGTTACTGTTGATATAAAAAAGCGGAATTTCTTCAGACATCTGCGAATAAGCTGCACATTGGAAATATGCGAGCGAGGATGCTTACGATTATTCTGTGGAAAGAGACCCATTTTTCAATATATAAACAGTATAGTTTAATAGAGTTTTTTCATAAAGGAGGAAGTAAAATGGAAATAAAGAAAGAGATTTGCATTAGATTATTAGAAGCATCTGATGTAGAAAATTTATTAACTCTTGAGAGAGAGAACAGGGACTTTTTTAAACTATATACACCTCTAAAAGAAGAAAAATATTATACGTTTGAGGGACAAAGTGAGAGAGTGGAAAAAAGTATGTTATTAGCAAAGGAGGGTACGATGTATTCATTTGGGATTTTTCGTATCAAAAATCATCAATTAATAGGCAATATTACTTTATCAGAAATTGTAAGAGGACCATTACAAAGCTGTTGGATTGGATATTATTTAGATAAAAAGCAAAACGGAAAAGGCTACATGACTGATGCTGTTAAGGATGCAGTCCATTTTGCGTTTAATGAATTGAATCTGCATCGTATTGAGGCTGGGGTTATGCCTCACAATAAAGCATCAATAAAGGTGTTAGAAAAAGCAGGGTTTCATAAAGAGGGGATTGCGAAAGAAAATGTACAAATATATGGAAAATGGGAAGATCATCAAATATTAGCGATAATAAATAAATGATAAACAGTTTATAAGAGCAGCAGAGTAATAATTACTGAATTATATTTGATTTTATATAAGAATTATGGATTAGTTAACATAAGATTTATGTATTATACTTCAAGAAAATAGAGACTTAAAATAGGAGGTAATAAGGAAAGAGGCGATTTGATATGAAAGCAATAGTTGTATCGGAGTTCGGTTCACCAGAAGTGTTGAAATATACGGATATTAATATTCCCAAAATTAATAACGAACAAGTCTTGATAAAAGTGGAGAAGAGTAGTGTAAACTTTGCTGATATAAAAGCTCGTTATGGTAATAAAGGAAATCAAATATTTCCCTATGTACCTGGATTAGATACAGCGGGAGTAATTGTAGAAATCGGCAGTGATGTAAAAGGATTAGAAATCGGTAATAGAGTAATCGCTTTCCCATCAAGGGGTTCATATGAAGAATACGTAGTAGCTGATGCGAATTTAACGTTTGTAATTCCCAATAGTGTTTCCTTTGATTTGGCAGCAGCTTGCCCAACGGTATCTTTTCTCTCTTATAAACTATTAGTTGATGTCGCTCGGATAGAAAGAGGAGAAACCATCTTAATTCACTCTGCAGCAGGAGGTGTAGGAACTACAGCTATACAACTTGCAAAAATGTTGGTGTAAATATTGTATTGGATTCTGTGGCAGGAAATACAACTGAAAAAAGTCTAGAATGTTTGGCGAGTTATGGACGATTAATACAATTTGGGAATTCTAGTGGTAAGCCAGGAATAATTAAAACGAGTGATTTGCATTCTAGTTGTCGATCGATACTTGGATACAGTCTCGGAACAACGAGAAAATTAAAACCAGAATCGTTAAGGAATACTGCCAATCAGGTGTTAAAATACTTAGAAGATCGGTCATTAAGTATTCATATTGGTAGTGAATTTCCATTGAGTGAAGCAGTATTAGCACATAAACTGATGGAAAGTAGAAAAAGTTTAGGGAAAATAGTATTGAATGTTTTGAACTGAGATGTATTGACGAAAAAATTTATAGGTTCTTCAACTTGAAATCGGGTGCTTTTTTCGTTTATGAGTAACAAGAAGGCTACATAATCAAACCACATTCAGAGGAGAATGTGGTTTGATTATGCTGGATAATGGATGGTCATGCTTAAACGGGTTAAAGTGTTGCCAGAATTATGGTAGCTATGTGGCCGATCCGCTTTAAAGCGAATCGAGTCTCCACTTTTCACCGTATATTCAAGACTATTTACTCGAATGGTAATTTCACCATCAAAAACTGTAATAAATTCCTCTGTTCCATCTCGATGTCCATCAGCACTTAGGTATCCGCCTTTTTCAATCTCAACAGAATAAATTTCAAAGCGTTGATTTTCTTGAAAAGGAAAGTAAGGATATACTCGATATTTGCCGTTATCTTCAGAAAGCACTTGAATATCGCTTTTTAGAATTACTTTTGTATCTGGCTGAGGGCTATGAATAAGAGAAGTAAAGGAAATTTTTAATCCATTTGCTATTTTCCAAATAGTTGTTATGGTAGGACTTGATTCACCACGCTCAATTTGTCCAATCATTGTTTTACTAACTCCAGTTAGTTCAGCTACTTTTTCAAGACTTAATTTTTCGTTTTCTCGTATAGTTTTTAGATTTTTCGCGAGAATAAGATGAATTTCTTCCATAAAACACACTCCTAATCGTGTACAATATAACGTCTATATTATACAATATAAAGCAAAACGTTATATTGTTCATTTTAGGCATTATAACATACGGAGTGGGGGGAGTTGTATAATGCCTTTTGTATCATTTTTGATATATGTGATTGTTACAAGTTTTACACCAGGGCCAAATAATATTATGGCGATGATGTTTGCTAACCAATATGGTCTAAAAAAGACCATAAGATTTTGTTCAGGAGTCAGTGCGGGATTTTTCGTCATTATGTTATTATCCACTTATTTTAATCTCATGCTTAAAAGTGTTATTCCGAAAATAGAATTGATTATGAGTATTGTAGGGGCAATTTATATGGTTTATTTGGCCATGAAAATTCTTTTTAGTAAAGATACGGTTCAAAATAATGAAGAAGATAAAAATAATGGTTTTTTTACTGGTATGTTCTTGCAATTTGTTAATCCAAAAGGTATTCTATATGGCATTACGGTAATAGCTACTTTTATCTTACCGTATTACAATTCACATATAAGTTTATTATTCTTTGCATTGTTCTTAGCATTAGTTGGTTTTTTAAGCACCCTTAGTTGGAGTTTATGTGGCTCTGTTTTTCAGAAATTTCTTTCAAAATATAAAACTCCATTTAATATTATTATGGCATTATTGTTAGTATACAATGCTATCTCTATTTTGATTTAAAATATAGACTGTTTTCATAAAGTTTGTAGACTTTTATCAAACCAAGTAGTAAAGTATTACCTTAAATTCGGCTCTAGGAGTCTCGCATTTCACGCATCAAAAAAGTTAATGTAAGACCAAAAAAAATAATAGGATAATATAGATTAAAAGGAAGAAATAGACAGCTAATCAATATTAGTAAATGAGGAAGTATAAATGAAAGAAGAAATTTTAAAGGCTATACAACAAATTGAAATAGATTATGAAGTAAAGGTATTATTTGCCTGTGAATCAGGTAGTCGTGCTTGGGGTTTCCCTTCTAAAGATAGTGACTATGATGTTCGTTTTATTTACGTACATAAACCAGAGTACTATTTGAGTATTGATCCTGTCGGTGTTGGGAAAAAAAGAGATGTTATTGAGCTGCCAATTAACAATTTACTTGATGTTACGGGTTGGGAGCTTACTAAAGCATTGAAGTTGTTTAGAAAATCTAATCCACCTTTATTAGAATGGTTACGCTCAGGCATTGTATATTATCAAGCCTTTTCAACAACCGATCGAATAAAAGAGCTAAGCGCAACTATTTTTTCTCCAACGTCATGTTTGTATCATTATCTAAATATGGCTAATACAAATTTTCGCGAATATTTAAAGACTGATATGGTACGAATAAAAAAATATTTCTATGTGTTACGACCGGTCTTAGCGGCACGCTGGATAGAAGCTTTTCATGAATTCCCTCCAATCGAATTCCAAACTCTTCTGGAGAAAGTTGTTCCTGATGGAGAGTTAAAAAAAGAGATAAATGTATTGTTAGAACGTAAATTACGAGGGGATGAGCTAGATATGGAGCCTCGTATAAATTTAATTAATTCATTTCTCGAACAAGAATTGAAGCGTTTGTTGGAGTATGCACAGAAGGTTTCAAAAGAAATAGAAGACCCAACTCCTCAATTAGATATATTATTTCGTAATACTTTAAATGAAGTATGGAAATCGTAGTTTTGGATTTATGGAGGACTTATTTTCAGAAGAAAAGTTGAAGTAAAATGTAAGAAGGTGCTTGGTGCTTGTGGTCCAAGCATCTTTTTATTATGTTCTTAGTCATTTTCGTTTGTTTATTAGGAAAGTGTTAGTATAAATCTATTTATACTAAATCTATTAGATTCTTCTACATATTGTGACAATATTAGTATGATAAGAGAATGAAAAAAGACTGTTAAAAACGAACTGGCTATATTTGGAATTTGTTTGTTATCAGAATTCGTAGGATTATGCAAAGATTTTTCTATAAAAGAAATATATTTTGTTTTTGTCTCTTATTCTCGAGTATATACGATTGAAGGCGCACGAATATGTTAGATACGGATTAAGAAACAACTAATTATGTATGAGTAGGAGTGATATATATTACGATTGTATTATTTTTATTAGCAGGATTAGGTGAAATTGGTGGTGGATATTTAATATGGCTATGGCTAAGAGAAGGAAGACCATTTTATTATGGCATTTTAGGGGCAGTTAGATTAACATTTTATGGTATTGTTGCAACTTTTCAATCTTTTCCTTCTTTTGGACGTGTTTACGCAGCATATGGAGGGATTTTCATTGTTCTATCAGTCTTATGGGGATGGGGAGTAGATAAAAAAGCTCCTGATGTATACGATTAGATTGGTGCAGCCATTTGCTTACTGGGTGTTTCAGTTATGTTGTGGGGACCACGAAATTAATAGTACTGCAATATTAAAAAATCAAAACTGATTAGTCATGGCGTTATATACTTGATTTTGATGAAGTGTGTATTCATTCTGATTTATGGTTATCTTGTGACAATGAGAAACGTATTAAAAAAACTACAAGGGTAAGCAAATCAAGTCACTGAGAAGAATGTTTATATCAATCGTTGTCGTTTTAGTAAGATGTCTCAATGAGGCAAGTCTATGTTTATTTTTGGTGAATAAACCAATCAAAAAGAGCGAAACTGCTTTTTTGTTAAAATTTTTCATATAAATATAAGGGTGTTAGGATGAAACAGTTATTTTACACTGGAATTGAACAGGCAAAGTCGTGTATATTTCCAGTAATGATTTTTTTAAGTCTAGCTATAACAAAGATTGTAGAAATACCATTTATCGCTCGCTATGATTTAATTCTATTGATTTGTTTAGTTACACAGATTGGAATGATTGTTTTTAAAATAGAAACATGGGATGAAGTCAAAGTCATTGCAGTCTTTCATCTAATAGGGCTTGCATTAGAATTATATAAAGTACATATGGGTTCATGGAGCTATCCTGAAGATGCTGTCACTAAAATTTTTGGGGTACCGTTGTATAGCGGTTTCATGTATGCGAGTGTTGCAAGTTATATGTGTCAGGTATGGAGAAGAGTGGATTTAAAATTGTCAAATTGGCCACCTACATGGGCTGTTGCTATTTTGAGTGCTAGTATCTATTTTAATTTTTTTACGCATCATTTTAGTTATGATTTTCGTTGGGTGTTAAAAATAGTAACCTTGCTTATCTTTTTTCGTACATTTGTTCATTTTACAGTTAATAGGCGCACATATGCAATGCCGTTATCTTTGTCTTTTATTTTAATTGGTTTTTTCATTTGGATTGCAGAGAATATAGCAACTTTTTTCGGAGCATGGCAATATCCAAATCAACAACAGCATTGGGAAATCGTTCATATTGGTAAAATTAGTTCTTGGTTATTACTTGTTATTGTGAGCTTTTTAATAGTGGCGCAATTAAAACATGTAAAAGCAAATCGAGAGAAGCTAGGTTCATTAAATCACGAAAAGACAATGTAAATAATGAATGAATTTTTCTAATACAAAGCGCTCCGAACCATAAGGTTTGGGGCGCTTTTATTAAGAATCAGTGACTTTAGATATGATCATATTAGCGTATGCTTGGGCCATCATTTTGTGTTAAGTGTACACCATCTTTTACGAAATATTCATTATGTCCAGCACTATTATTATACCAATCTATGATAGAAGTATTATTGTGTTGTGAGAAGTAGCGGCATTTAATAATGATTTGTTTACATAGTTTTGCCAATGGTCAGGGACACATGTATTAACAAGGGAAACCTGTTTGTCTTTACCAATGGAATCAATGTTGCTAATTGTTTACTGTGAAAGGCACCATTAGAGCCCAAAGCGATAATAACAATTTCTCCTAAATTTCCTTGTTGTTTCATTTGATGAATGATTGCTTCTGCCTGGTGTATTTGTCTACTTATTTTTGCGTCTATTATTATATTTTTCTAAATATGGAGCGACTGCAATCATGACGGAATCTCCGATAACACTTATCTTTTTAGGGTTTTTTGTTTAGTTTGAGTTTCTTGTGAGATTATATTTTCCTCGACTCATCAAGATTTTGGAGTGTGTTTGTCGAAATGAAGAGGAAAGAGATTATAAAAATAGAATATTTAATTTAGTGAATATAATTAGCGATTGAAGTGTAAGGTGCGAGACTTTTGTGGGAGACACCACCCAGTATCCTGGGGCGGAAGCTAACTAAACCTTTATTCACTACTTGTTCATAGGTAAAAAAGTTTATGAAAATAGACTTTATTTATGGTTAATAAATGGAAAGGGGCATTCTTGTGACAAAAGGAGGGATGGAAATGAATTTTCCAAAGTTAGAAACGAGTAGACTTAACTTAATTCAAGTATTGAATCAATATGCTGAGAATCTATATGATATTTTTTCAAGAGATGAAGTTACGAAATATTATGGAATGGATAGCATGAAAAGCGTTCAAGAAGCTCACTTGTTAATTGAGCATTTTTATAAAATATACGAGAATAAACGAGGAATTAGATGGGGGATAATATTAAAAGAAAACGGTGAATTAATTGGAACAATTGGATTAAACAATCTTAATATAGGGAGTAAACGAGCTGAAATCGGTTATGAATTGCACCCGGCGTATTGGAATAAAGGATTTATTACGGAGGCTGTTAAGGAAGTATTAAACTATTCCTTTAACGAATTGCAATTATTTAGGGTTGGGGCAGTTACATATCCACAGAATAGAGCATCTATTCAGTTGTTGAAAAAAATGGGGTTTTCTAAAGAAGGATTGTTGCGAGGTTATTTGTATCAAAATCATTTATCACATGATGTTATCATTTTTTCTTTGCTTAAAACAGAATGGCAAGAATAATTTATACATATTCGAAGTCCAATAAAAAGAACATGTAACAATGGATTACATGTTCTTTTTATTGACTAGCTTACTGTTCTACCAGCCTCGTACATATGGTTTTGGTGCCGCTAATTCTGTTCGTAATTCTTCTGCAGCAGTTCTTGGCCAATAAGGATCTTTAAGTAATTGTCTGCCAATAAAAATGAAGTCTGCTCGTTCATTTTGTAATATTTCTTCAGCTTGAAGCCCTGAAGTGATAAGACCTACTGCGCCTGTGTTAATTTTGGCAAGCTGTTTAATTTTCTCACTATAAGGTACTTGATAGCCAGGAAATACTTGGATTGTAGCTGGAACTACAGCGCCCGAACTGACATCAATAACATCGACACCATCATTTTTTAACCATTTTGCAATAGTTACGTAATCATTGATAGTTAGACCTTCTGGGTGATAATCGTTTGCTGAAATACGCACAAATAAAGGACCATCCCAAACGAGCTGTACTGATTCGATAATTTCTTTTAGGAAACGATACTGATTTTCAAGTGATCCACCATATTCATCCTTACGCTTATTTGTTAGAGGCGATAAGAATTGGTTAATTAAGTAGCCATGTGCCGCATGGAGTTCAATTATATCGAAGCCTGCTTTCTTAGCTCTTAATACAGCTGCTTGAAAAGCTGCAATTGTTTCCTGTATTTGATTTATTGTTAATTCTTTAGGTGTTTGATATTTATCGTCAAATGCAATAGCTGAAGGTGCAAAGATATCTCCACTTACAGTCGCTTTTCTACCTGCGTGAGCAATTTGGATAGCTGCTTTTGCATTGTTCTCATGAATGAGTCTTACTATTTCCGATAATCCCTCAATATGCTGATCACTCCAAATTCCTAAATCTTTCGGACTGATTCGACCTTGAGGGGAAATGGCGGTTGCTTCGAGCATAATTGTTCCTACTCCACCCACAGCTCGACTACCATAGTGGACTTTATGCCAATCTTCCACTTCGCCATTTTCTTTTTCTGAACTATACATACACATCGGTGACATCACAATTCGATTTTTGACTGTTACATTTTTAATGGTATAAGGTGAAAAAAGTTTGGTGCTCATAAACATGGTTCCTCCTTATTGAAAAATGAAATATTGGCCTCACTAATGAAATAGCCTATATAAATAGTATAACAATATTATTAGTCGGAAATGTAGGAATAAAGATTGCAGTTGCAGAGATATTAATTGAAGATTCTACAACTACTATAGATTATATACAAAAAAGAGGATGTCCAAAAAGTAAAAATTCGATGGATATCCTCTTTTGTTTTATCTGAGTTTTATACGATCCTTATCTTAACAAAAGAATAGAATAAAGTGATGCACAGGACAAAGCACGTAACTTCAGCTTTTTTTAGAAAGTAAACATACATTTTATAGCAATTAGTTCGTAAAAAATGGAAATCGGTTACAGCGTAGGAGCCTCTGAAAAATGATATAAATCACTTTTTAGACGGTCCCTTTTTTTCATATTGGGTTAAAGTTCCTTGGTGGAAACTCATTTGCCACATGCCATTTTTTCGTTTCCAGATTGAACTTCGTAAAGAATGCTGTTGCCTTGTACAATCTACTATTCGATACGTAACCAGAGCGATATCTTCTTTTAATGGATGTAGGGGAAAATCAAAAATCTCCATGTCTCTAATCGTAATTCCCTCAGGTCCAATTTCGTTTTTATACCATACCTTTCCGGAGCTTGAGAATTCAAAAAAATCATCCGCTAACAATATAGAAAGCTGTTCTGATAATTGACGTACATCTGGCTGTAACAATAATTTTTCCAATTGATATAATTGTTCACTTAAAGATGTTGGAGAGCTTTCCGTGTGGTAGCCTCCTTTTATCAGTTTTATTAAATAGAAATAGTCTTTTTATTTATTTCTTCCGTAAGCTTTTGCCCCATTCGCTTAGATTGCTGAGCAGCTTCTACGATACATTCTGTCAATGCTTCCTGAACATTTCTGGATTGTAGTATCTTTATTCCAGCCTCAGTTGTGCCACCAGGTGATGTTACTTCCTGTCGTAATACTTTAGGAGTTTTTGGTGACTGAAGTAGCATTTCTGCTGCGCCAATAATGGTTTGCAAAATTAACGATTTCGCTGCATCTTGTTCCAGTCCTATTAATTCAGCTGAGTTTTCCATAGCCTCTATTAAATAATAAATATAAGCTGGGCCACTACCTGAAAGTCCGGTTACAGCATCTAATTGTGATTCATTGACAAGCGTTACTGTACCAATTGTTTCAAGCAGTTCTGTAGTCATGGTTAGCTGCTTTTCTGTCACAACGCTATTATGAGAAATAGCAGTGGCCGACTGTCCAACTGCAGCTGATGTATTTGGCATTGTTCGAATAATAGCCATTTTTCTTTCAATGATCTTTTCAATGTTTTCTATAGAAACACCTGCTACAACAGAAACTAATAGCATCCCGTCTTGTAAATATGATTTTATGGATGATAGAACAGTAAGTACATCTTTTGGTTTAACAGCTAAGATGACTATGTTTGCATCTTGAAATAATGTTTCATATGAATGAGTGGTTGATACACCATATGTCTCACGTAAAAATTCTAGTCGTTCCTGTTTACTTCGATTCATGACAGTAATTTGATTAGTTGTTATATGACTTCTTTTTATGATGCCAGAAATCATTGCTTCAGCCATGGACCCTGCACCTACAAAGGCAATTTTATTCATAGAGAAGACCTCCAAATTAGATTTGTATTACGAACTTAGATTAACTCTAAGTTTGTTGAAAAATGTAAGATATTGTATCTGTGTGAAAATGTATAAAAATAAAAAAACCTTTCATCCTTAAAAAAGGACGAAAGGTCTATCTTCCGTGGTACCACCTTTGTTCATTTTAAGATAATTTCTTAAAATGCACTTCATGTTCCGATATCGTTGGAATACGGTTAGGTTTTCCTAACAGCTCATAAGGTAGGTTCGATAAAATAGTGGACTATGAAGTCTTCCAGCCAGTGAACTTCATTCTCTGCATGTCGTATTTTATTTACTATTCTTATTCGATGCCTAGTAAATATTCTAATATTCATTAGATTATGAAGGAATATTGTTATGTATGTCAATAGATATAAATGGATTTTATTAAATTTTTGAAAAAAGATGTGAAAATAATGACATAAGTGCATGTTAGTAGTAGAATTGAAATAATATAAAATGAATGATTGTTCATAAATTTCAAAATAAATTAGGTGAATAACAATGACGTTATGGAAAAATGATATCGCTAAAATAACTATTCCAACCCCGTTCCCTGTTGGTGATGTTAATGCATTTGTAATAAAAGGAGACGCGCTTACACTAGTGGATGCTGGTCCTAAAACCGAAGAAACTCATCAAGCCATTCAAGCTGGATTGAAGGATTTGCGTCTTGATATGAAGGATATTGACCAAATCATTATTACACATCATCATCCAGATCATGTTGGGGGAGTGGATTTCTTTGAGGAAGGTACTCCTATTTTGGGACATGAGAATAATAAATTTTGGCTAAACCCAGATGAAGCAATTTTTCATTATTATGAAGGTTTTTATCTCGATTTAGCAAAAGAATTAGGCATCCCATCTGAGTTTCATAAATATGTAGGCACAATGAAAAGTGGTTTAAAATATAGCTGCAATAGAAGTTTGGATATCTCAATTAAAGAAGGTGACACGGTACCTGGTTTGAATGATTGGGTTGTATATGAAACACCAGGTCATGCGGAAAGTCATATATCATTATATAGAGAAAGTGACGGTGCGTTTATTGGAGGAGATTTACTATTACAAAAGGTATCTCCAAATCCATTAATAGAGCCTCCTATGAAAGAAGGAGACGATCGTCCCAAATCACAATTATTATTAAATCATTCTTTGAATAGATTATTAGAAATGCCAATCCAAACAGTATTTGCAGGGCACGGTGATGAAATTCATCAGCCTAATGATCTAATACATAAGCGCTTGGCTGCTCAACATGAAAGGGCAATGAAGGTGAGAGAGTTATTGAAACAAGAACCGGCTACTGTTTTACAAATCTGTATGAAGCTATTTCCAGGTATATACCAAAAGCAAATTGGGTTAACATTGTCAGAAACATTAGCTCAATTTGATTATTTACTTGATTTAGATGAAATTAGAGGAGAAGAAACAAAGAATGGAATTGTATATTCTGTTAAGTGAAAGTTTTGCAAAAATTAATTACCACAAATGATGTTAGTATGATAGAATGATGTCAAGTTTAATAGAGCAACATTGATAGGGGAGCTTGCACGAGCAGGCTGAGAGTAAGCAAAATGTAGCTTTGACCCTTTAACCTGATTTGGATAATGCCAACGTAGGGAATTTTTATATTAGTATCTAAAAGATGCGATATACCCTATTGGTATATCGTTTTTTGTTTTTGCTGTTTTCTATAAAGTATAGTTTTACCAGTATTAAAGATCGATTCGAGCGTAAGGAATGAGTCTCTTTTGGAAGCAGTGGGGTAGGAGAGGACCAGCTGTGTTATGGATAAGGGAGGATGCTCGCCGATGCTTCGTGTAAAGCGAGTTTTCTAGAGTGAAAATCTATTCCACCTATACTCACCACTTGTTGGGTAAAAGGTGGTAATCGAGACTTGTCGATGGGGAGTATCGAGTAACAAAGCTTAGAAGTAAATAAATTTTTGGGGGGCTTGCACAAGCAGGCTGAGAGTAAGTGAAATGTAACTTTGACCCTTTAACCTGATTTGGGTAATGCCAACGTAGGGAATTGTATTTGGTTATTCTTATGCGATATACCCATTTGGTGTATCGCATTTTCTTTTTTAGAAAATAAAAATTTTTATCGAATGGAGGAGACTAGAATGTTTGAATCAATCCTGGAAAAAGTGAGAGAAACAACCCCTTTAGTACATAATATTACCAACTATGTAACAGTAAATGATGTAGCTAATGTAATATTGGCCTGTGGTGGTTCTCCAATTATGGCGGATGATGTAGCTGAGGTAGAGGATATTACCAGCATTTGTAATAGCTTGGTAATTAATGTTGGTACATTAAATGAAAGAACGGTTCAATCTATGATTTTAGCAGGAAAAAAAGCAAATGAACTTGGGCATCCAGTTATTCTTGATCCTGTAGGAGCAGGGGCATCAAAGCTTCGAACTGCGACTGTATTTAAATTGTTGGAAGAAGTACGCTTTTCTGTTATTCGCGGTAATATTTCTGAAATGAAAACAGTATTTGAAGGAAGCGGTACAACAATGGGAGTCGATGCATCTGCAACAGATAAAGTAACAACTGAAACACTCGAGGAAGCCATTTTATTTGCTCAACAATTGAGTGAGAAAACAGGAGCAGTGATTGCTATCACTGGTGAAATTGATTTAATAGCAACCAACTCGAAGACGAATATAGTCCATAATGGTCATCCTATGATGTCAAAAATTACAGGAAGTGGATGTATGCTTACAGCCATTATTGGTGCATATTGTGGAGCGAATCCCGATCGTTTATTAGAAAGTACCACAGCGGCTGTTTGTGCCATTGGATTAAGTGGTGAGCTTGCCTATCACAAAATGCTTCAATCTGATGGGGGAACGTCCACATTTAGAATGCATTTAATTGACTATATGAGTAAGATGAATTCTACAAAGTTGAGTGAGGGGATAAAAATTGAAAGTAGATAAATCTTCATTGCTACTTTATGCTGTTACAGATCGACATTGGGTGAAGGAAAGCTCTTTAGTACAACAAGTTGAAGCAGCTCTTAAGGGAGGCATTACCTTTTTGCAACTACGTGAAAAAAATCTGTCCAATGAAGCTTTTTTAGAAGAAGCTTTACAAATTAAGCAGTTAACGGATAAATATGACATTCCTTTTGTTATCAATGATAATGTTGATGTTGCACTTGCTTGTGATGCGGATGGTGTTCATATAGGTCAAGACGATTTACCTGTAAATATAGTTAGAGAAAAAATAGGACCTAATAAAATTTTAGGTGTATCTGCTCATACAGTTGAAGAAGCAAAAAGAGCTGAGGATAATGGAGCAGATTATTTAGGAGTAGGTGCTGTTTTTAACACGGCAACCAAGCTTGATGCCAACACTGTATCCTTTCAAACATTAAAAGATATTTGTGAAAGAGCTACGATCCCTATAGTAGCAATAGGTGGTATTAATGAAGAAAATATGACGAAGTTAGGTGGAACTGGTATTGATGGTGTTGCTGTTGTTTCAGCTATTTTTGGAGCAGATGAAATAGATAAAGCTAGTCAACACTTGTTAGCTTTGTCAAAGCGAATGGTGAATGAATGAAAAAATATGCCATATTTGATCTTGATGGAACTTTAATAGATTCTATGAATGTATGGGACATGGCTGTATGTACCTTTTTGCGAAATAAAGGAATTATTATGCCAAATGAATTAATAACGGTATTAAATAAAAAAAGCTTTGAGCAAGGTGCAAACTACTTAATTCAACAGTTCACTTTAGATTTGACAACAGAAGAAGTAATGGCTGAAATTCATGATTTCATAATTCATCAATATATGAATGAAGTCCAGTTAAAACCTTTCGTCCTCGAATTTTTAGAGAATGTAGAAAATCAAAACATAAAGATGTGTATTGTTACTGCATCGGAAAAGAAATTGGCAGAATTAGTTCTAAAAAGATTAAAGGTTCTGGATTATTTTGATTTTATTCTTACATGCGGAGAAGTTGGTTATGGAAAAGATACACCCGATATTTTTTATTTAGCTGCTCAAAAATGGGAGGCTAATATCTCTGAAATTATGGTCTTTGAAGATTCGCTTCATGCTATCCAAACAACAAAAGCAGCGGGTTTCTATACCATAGCTGTTTACGATCGTTCAGCAGATAAGGATAACAAAATGATTCAACAATTAAGCGATAAATATATCAGTAGCTTTGAAGAATGGAGGGATGCAGAATGAAGAAGGTATTAAGTATAGCCGGATCAGATTGTAGTGGAGGAGCAGGAATTCAAGCAGATATAAAAACTATAACAGCTCATAACATGTACGCCATGAGTGCGATTACGGCTTTAACTGCACAGAATACGACTGGTGTATATGCTGTTCAAGAAGCAACACCTGAATTTGTAGGTCAACAATTAGATTGTATTATGAAAGATATTTTTCCTGATAGTGTGAAGATCGGCATGGTTTCCTCTCCAGACATTATTCAAGTGATCGTTGATAAATTAATCGATTATCGTCCCAATCATATTGTTGTCGATCCCGTTATGATTTCTACTAGTGGTAGCAAACTATTAAATGAAGATGCCATGGACATGCTTATTACGAAATTAATACCATTAGCTAGCTTAATTACACCAAATATACCTGAGGCTGAATGTCTAAGTGGTATGGTTATACATAATAAAGAAGATATGCAAAAAGTAGCTCTTAACATTGCAGAGAATTATAAGGGGCATATCTTAATCAAAGGTGGTCATCTAGAGGAAACGGCAGATGACTTACTATACAGTGATGGCCAATTTACTTGGTTTCCTAGCGTGAAAATTGATAATTCGAATACGCATGGTACAGGTTGCACACTATCTTCTGCCATCGCTTGCCACTTAGCAGATGGTTGTGATATGAAAACAAGTATTCAAAAAGCAAAGCAATATATAACAGGTGCCCTTTTAGATCAACTCAATTTAGGTGCAGGAAATGGCCCATTAAATCATTGTTATACGCTTGCAATGAATAATGAATTAAGTTAACAATATTAACCGCTTTCTAATTTGAGAGCGGTTTTTTCAAATATATAAAAAATTACAAATATGAATAAATCAAATATGATAAAATAGATGAATAAGCTATACTGAGGAATAATGGAAAATTAGCTTTGAGGTGAAGTTGTGCAAAAACTAGTCAATAAAAATATAATCATTACAGGTGCATCAAGTGGATTAGGAAAAGAAATTGCTTTTCAATCCGCAGCTGCTGGTGCTAATGTATTTCTATTAGCGAGAAGCATTGAGCGTCTTCAAAAAATAAAGAAGCAAATAGAAGAAGCATATCAAGTGAAAGTGTACTGCTATCAATTGGATGTTTCTAATGGTAGTCAAATAGAAGAAGTATTCACAAATATAGAGAGACAGATTGGAACAGTTGATGTATTAGTAAATAATGCTGGATTCGGTCTGTTTGAAGAAGTTATTAATCTTAATCTTGATGAGGCAAAGAGAATGTTAGATGTAAATGTCTATGGATTAATAGCTTGTACTAAAATGGTCGTTCCTTCAATGGTAAGAAAAAAAGCGGGTCACATTATTAATATTGCCTCGCAGGCTGGTAAAGTTGCCACACCAAAATCGAGTGTCTATGCGGCAACTAAACATGCTGTATTAGGATTTACGAATAGTTTGCGCTTAGAAATGTCTGAGCATAATGTATTTGTAACAAGCGTAAATCCTGGACCAATTGCAACACAATTTTTTGATATAGCCGATACGTCAGGAACATATGTGAAAAATGTTCAGAAATATATGTTGAAGCCAGAACATCTAGCTAAAGAGATTATCTCTTGTATGTTGCATAATAAGAGAGAAATTAATCGTCCAAGATGGATGAATGTTGGGGCTGTTTTTTATTCTGTTTTTCCTCGTACTTTTGAAGGTGTTGGTAAGAAATTTTTCTTTAAAAAATAGATTGCCAGATCTTAATGAGGTGAAGAAATGAGAGTGTTACTAGCTGTTTGTATGATAATAAGCATTTTGTTAGGAGGATGTGACCAAGAAAGCGTTCATCCAGGGAAAGTTGGATTTATTACACAATTTGAAAGTAACGATAAAGTGCTAATTGGTGATGTCTTATATCATATTACGCGTGACACGAAAATTCGTACTTCTGATGGAGATAAATTACATAAAAAAGATTTAAAAATAGGTATGAAAATACAGCCTTTTTTTGAAGGTGGACTAGCGGAAACCTATCCAGGAAGAGCGAATGCAAAGCTCTTGAGAATATTAACGGACGAAAACAGTAAGCAGGAAGCTGTTATGATGATTAATGTCATAGACCAACTTCGTCGCAACGAGGATGAACACTTTCTTATTACAAACATTAAACATGTAGAAGAAGAAAATAAATATATTATGGATGTCAAACGTCGTTCAAATGTTGACATGGGGTTTACTATTACAGTAGATGAAGACACATATAAAATTCAATTTATGGAAGTATAGATGAGGGACTGTATCAAAGTGTTTTTTTAGCTCTTTGATACAGTCCCTTTGCCTATCCATGTTAAGTAAATATAGGGAATAGGGTCTTTTTTTATATTTAGAAATTTTTCTGAAACTTTTTCGTGGAATGAAGGTCTAATATATAGTAATGAAGGTTTGTAGGGGGAGTTTTACTTGGAGGAGGAGCAACTTACTATACGAGCAATCAATGGTGATGACATTGCATTTTTACAGCTAATGAATCTTCATAAATTGCCACTTTATAAGACAGCATTAGCTTATTTGAAAAATGAAGAAGAAGCATTAGAAGCCATTCAAGAAGTTACATGTCGTGCGTATGTGAATATAAGTAAGGTTAGAGAAGCGAGCTTTGTTAAAACATGGTTGATTCGGATTATGATTAATTACTGTAATGATAGATTGAGGAGCAAAAGCAAAATTGTTCAACAAGAAGAATTGCTGCATGTTCAAGTTTTTAAGGATTCATACGAGCAATTGGAAATTTTAGATGCAATGAATAGTCTAGATGAACGAGCAAAAGAAATCATAATCCTAAAATATTTTCACGATTTGAAGATTAAAGATATCGCAGCTGTTCTTAATCGTCCAGAAGGTACGATTAAATCATGGTTAAATCGTGCTTTAGCCAGTTTACGGCAACAACTTGAGGATAAGGAGGTGGAGACAAATGCTAGAGAAAGAAGAAAGCCAACTGAACCAGGCGAAAGAAGTCTTAGATAAGATTGAAATACCTATCGACAAATTAGATGCCTCAATATTAAATGGTCTACAAAAAGGAAAGCAATTGAAAAAGAAGAAAAAGCAAAAGAAAACATGGATGATTAGTATTATTTCGGCCGCATTGTTATTTATAGGCTTTACTTCTCTTTTATCTGTCTCACCTGCTTTTGCAGATGCTATAGCTAAAATTCCAGGTATGGAGAATTTTGTGGACGTGTTTAAAAGTAATAAAGGTTATAGTGATGCAGCAGAAAATCATTATTTAGAGAAAATAAATAGTACACAAGAAAAGCAAGGTATCAAGGTTACAATCGATTCTGCTATCAAGGATGAAAGTGGAATGGTGATTTTTTACACTATTGAATCAGACAAAAATTTGACTGAGATGAAAGTTGAAATGATGGGGCTCTATGATCAGCAAAAGCAATCTTTATTGGAAGGATCTTCTTATACATCTGGTAGGGGTTTTGCTAATATAAAAAAAGCAGAAAAACAGTCAGATAAATTTGAATTTGACCATGTTAACCTTTCAGGAGTAAAAGATTTTACATTGAAATTAAAAGTGCATAAACTCGATTTTTCTTTTGATTTCAATTTGAAGAAGCAGGTATTTATGAAAAAGTATCAAGTGAATAAAATGGTGTCGATTGAACAACAAAATGTTTTTATTAAGAGTGTCACGCTCTATCCATTAAGAGCAGATGTTCATTTGGCTATCGATCAAAGTAAAAATAGTAAGGTATTATTAGAGTTTGAAGATATGCGCTTGGTAGACGAAAATGGAGAGATTTGGGGTAAGATTGCAGATGGGATGACGGGTAGTGGAGGAAGTGACGGTCAGGATCGTCATATCTATTTGCAAAGTAATTACTTTAAAAAGCCAAAAGAATTGTATTTAATGGTTAATAAAATACAGGCGCTCCCATTAAATCATTCTAAGTTAGTTGTAGATACGATAAAGCAACAAATTATCGATGCTCCTGATATTCGTATACAAAATATAAAAGTATCAGGTCACACTGTCGAATTTTCTTTTATAACAAATAAGGATTTTCACTATTCTATTTTTGGTGATATCACTGACGCTACTGGTAAAAAAATAGATGTTGCGACGAGCTTTACTTCAGGTGGAGGAGAAGAAAGACGTATTGGCTTTGAGCTTCCAAATAATCAGCCTTTTCAAAATCCAATTTCGATAAAACTAAATTATTACCCTAAATGGATTAATGATGATGTAAAATTACAAATCAAATAAAAATCATAAAACTGTAGAAAATATTTCTACAGTTTTATGATTTTTGGTTGCTAATATAGGATGTTCTGAGGTATAACTACTACATATGTGAGATTCTTTTGAAAGAGGTACGTATAGCGATGGATAAGCAATATCAATATGATGTGATGGAAGTGTGCTTATTAGCGGGAAAAATCCTACTACAAAATGGAGCAGAAACTTTTCGCGTCGAGGATACGATGGTACGAATGGCGAGGGCTTTCGGCATTTCTAAATGTGATAGTTTTGTCATTCCTACAGGCATAATTTTTTCAGTAGAATCTAATGATTTACAAAAAACGCAGCTTGTTCGAGTTTCACAAAGAACAACAGATTTGTTAAAAGTAACACAGGTGAACAGAGTATCTCGTAGTATAAGTGAAAAAACAATGAATGTAAAAGAAGCTCATCTTACATTAACCGGAATAGAGTCGGCACCATTTGCTTTTTCTACTACAACACAAACGTTTGCTGCTGCTTTATCAAGCGCTTGCTTTGTGATCATGTTTTTAGGAAGCTGGTATGACTTCATTCCTGCTTTTATTACTGGTGGATTAGGTTTTATGGGCTATTTATTTTTTAATTGGCTTGTTTCAGTTAAGTTTGTTTCAGAATTTTTAGCATCTGTTGTAATTGGACTTGTTTCTTATTTTTTAGTACAAATTGGAGTTGGACATGAAATAGATAAAATTATAATCGGGTCAGTCATGCCACTTGTCCCTGGGTTATTAATAACCAATGCTGTTCGCGATTTAATGGCAGGCCATTTAGTTTCCGGAATCTCTAAAGGAGCGGAAGCTTTTTTAACAGCCTTTGCGATTGGTGGCGGAATCGCAATTGTGTTTACGCTAGTTTAAGGTGGGATTTATTATGGAATATTTGGCTCAGCTTGTAACAAGCTTTATTGGTTCAGCAGGCTTCGGTGTTATTTTTAATGTGCCGAAAGAATCTCTCGCAAAATGTGGCTTTGTTGGTATGGCAGGGTGGCTTTGCTATTACATACTTTCTCAAAATGGAATTGATATTATTCCAGCAACTGCTATGGCTGCTACTTTAATCGCTTTAATTAGTCAATTTTTCGCTAAAATGTATAAAACACCATTAACCATTTTTACAGTTGGTGGGATTATTCCACTTGTTCCTGGTGGATTAGCTTATAATGCAATGAGACATTTTGTGGAAAATGATTATAATATGGCTATCAGTTTAGCAGCTAAATGTTTTTTAATCTCAGGTAGCATAGCTATTGGATTAGTGTTCGCGGAAGTACTTCATCAAATTGTAATGCGTTTCCGTCGTCGAAAAGTTTTGTAAGATGTAAAAGTTGGTGCATTTTTCCTTTTGGTATGACTCAGCAGGAAATTCTCCTAGAATGTAGAATCTTTATTTTATTACGTTTTATGATACAAAATAAAGAGTAATGGAGTGTGAGTAATGGAGTGTGATATCGTGAGTGCAACCTATCCAGTTATGCAGGGAGCAGAACCGTTCTATCATGAAGGGAGTTCTATTGGAATTTTAGTTTGTCATGGTTTTACGGGAACTACGCAAAGTATGAGACCGTTAGGAGAAGCATATAAAAATTTTGGCTTTACGGTATGTGGACCTCGTTTGAAGGGGCACGGAACGTCGTATGAAGAGATGGAGACAACATCTTATCATGATTGGATTGCTTCAATTGAAGAAGGCTTGCAATGGTTAAAAGAAAGATGTCATGTTATTTTTGTTACTGGGTTATCAATGGGCGGTACCTTAACGCTTTATTTAGCAGAGAAATATCCTGAAGTAAAGGGAATTATTCCTATTAATGCGGCGGTTTCATTACCAGCTATGGAAGCATTGCTGCAAGCAGAGCATCCAAGGTATATTGATGCAATTGGATCAGATATTAAAGATCCAAATAGTGTTGAGCTAGCCTATGAAAAAACGCCAACAAAATCGGTTGAACAAATTGTAGAACTAGTTAAAGTGGTTCGAATGGATTTAAACAAAATTATCTGTCCTGCCTTAATATTTGTATCTGATGAGGATCATGTCGTTCCACCGGATAATTCGATGATCATTTTTGAGAATATATCTTCGGATGATAAGGAATTGTACCGACTGACGAATAGTTATCATGTGGCTACTTTAGATTATGATCAATCGATCATTATAAATCTAAGTCTTGCGTTTATTAATAGAGTATTAAATAAATAATTTACATAAATCCTTGGCTATAATAATGGCTAAGGATTTTTATATTTCGCTGTTTCCAGCATGAAAGTAAAGGGTTAAATTGGGAAATTTGTGATACTAATGGTAGAAGAATAGAGATTAGAAGTATTTGATACAGTCACTGTGTCAAGCTTGTAACAAGTTTGTAAGTTGTACAATGAATGAACAATTTAATGTGATAAAATTCACAAAAAAGTAACTTACCATACTAAATCTATGTTGTATAATTTGAACGAAGGTATATAAGCATAAAAGTTTTATTTAGATTAAAGATAGTATTAATATAATATATTATTTGTAAATTGTTGCTTATCTTAACTACAATGGAAGATTTACATAGTGTATAAGTATGTAATGAAATGGAGGAGGAATATAATGATTGAAAGGCAAACTTTAGCCGGTTTTAATGTCATTGTTATGACCGAAGAGCAAAGCAACTCTAAGGCTGTTTTGTGCCCTGAAAGAGGAGGGATTTTAATTCAGCTTGCTCTTCGTGGTAAAGAAATTTTGTATTTACAGGAAGAAACTTTTTCAGATATTACGAAGAATATTCGTGGTGGTAATCCTGTTTTATTTCCAATATGTGGACCATTACCGGATAATGAGTACGTTCTTGACGGGAATACATATTCAATGAAACAGCATGGTTTTGCTCGAAACAAGCCTTGGAAAGTAGAAGCGATGGAAGCCAATAAAGTGACTTTATTATTAGAAGATGATGAAGAAACAAGAGAGCAGTATCCTTTTGAATTTTGTTTGCGTTTCACGTATGAACTAAAAGATGGACAATTACTGATTCATCAGCAATATGAAAATCGTTCACAACGTGTTATGCCGTTTTATGCTGGATTTCACCCTTATTTTAAAGGAAATCATTCAAAGTCTAAATACAATATTCCTAGTTCTCAATTTTTTGATTATAGTGATAACGAAACGAAAAAAAGAACGGGTGCTACAGCTGATTTAGATATACGTGACACAAAAGTGTTTCTTCGTTTATCGGACTCTACTTCTAGTATTCAAAACGAACGTTATACGTTGCATGTATCATATAGTCAGCATTTTAAACATGCATTGCTGTGGTCAGAACGACCAGAGGAATATATTTGTTTAGAGCCGTGGATGGCAGAAGCAGGAAGCCTTACGAATAAGGAAGATATTATCCAATTAGAGCCAGGGAAAACATTAGAAGCAGAATGTTCTTATTCTATTGAGTAAAGATGGTTTAACCAAGTAAAGTAATATGAGGCTCGTTATATAAAAAAGAGGTTGTGTCATATAGTTGACACAACCTTCTACTTTTATAGGAGGATTAAACTACACTGTATATTAGTTTAAATGTTTACCCAAACACTTTTAACTTCGGTATAGTTGTTTAATGCATAAGAACCCATTTCTCGACCGATACCGGATTGTTTATAGCCACCGAATGGAGAAGCTGCATCAAAGGCATTATAACAATTGATCCAAACTGTACCTGCTCGTAATTTATTCGCTACATAATGTGCATTCGAAATATTTTCTGTCCATAATCCAGCTGCTAAGCCATAATCAGTTGCATTAGCTCTTTCGATGATTTCATCTAAATCATCAAATGGCATCGCTGAAATAACAGGACCGAAAATTTCTTCTTTCGCAATTGTCATTTCATCATTGACCGAACTGAAAATGGTAGGAGCAACAAAGTAACCTTCTTCACGTGGTTTTACACCACCGACCAATAGCTCAGCACCTTGTTCTAATCCTTTTTCAATATAATTCATAACTCGATTTTGTTGTACGCTAGATACTAGAGGACCAATTTGTGTAGAAGGATCTAAACCGGCTCCTTGTTTAATATTTTTGGCATGTGAAACCATATCAGCGACTACATTGTCATAATGCTTTTTCTGAATGAATACACGTGAACCTGCACAGCAGACTTGCCCTTGATTAAACATTACTCCGTTTAATGCACCCGGAATAGCTCTTGAAAGATCGGCATCCGCTAATATAATATTAGGTGATTTTCCTCCGAGCTCAAGAGTAACTCGTTTTAATGATTGAGAAGCAGAAGCCATTATAGACTTCCCAACTTTTGTTGATCCTGTGAATGCGATCTTATCAACTTGTGGATGATCGACTAATGATTGACCGGCTGTAGCACCAAAACCAGGAACAATGTTAACTACTCCAGCTGGGAAACCGGCCTTATCTATTAATTCTGCTAAATATAGTGCTGATAGCGGAGTTTGCTCTGCTGGTTTCAATACAACTGTACAGCCAGTAGCAAGTGCAGCACCAAGTTTCCACATCGCCATAAGGAGAGGAAAGTTCCAAGGAATAATTTGCCCCACGACTCCGACAGCTTCGTGTCTTGTATAATTAAAATAGCTACCACTTACAGGAATTGTTTGACCAACAATTTTTGTTGACCATCCTGCATAATATCTCATATGTTCGATTGCAAGTGGAACATCTGCGTTTGTTGTTTCTGCAATAGGTTTACCATTATCTAATGTTTCTAATTGTGCTAAATCTTCTTTATGTTCTTCCATTAAATCAGCTAGTTTGTACATTAATCGGCTTCTTTCAGCAGCGCTCATTTTTGACCATGGACCCTTATCGAATGCCGCTCTTGCCGCTTTAACAGCTGCATCAATATCTGCAGCATCTGCTTCATAAACTTCTGCTAATACCTCTCCGGTGGCAGGGTTAGGTGTAGTAAAGGTTTTTTCAGAGACACTTTCTACAAACTGTCCGTTTATGTACAGTTTCTTTGGTTTACGAAGAAATTCTTGTAATTCTTTGCTGATTTCCAACATTGCTTGGCTCATACTTGTTACCTCCTTCAAAATATTCAGTGGTAATGAGTCCTGTAGTTCAATAGTATGGAAGCGATTTCATTACTATATGTAAAATACTAGAATAAATATAAAAAATTTACAATCATTTTGCTTCATATTTTTTAGTAATATTTCGACATATTTCCTTGTAGACAATCGTTTATTTTGTCGTTTTAATATGTTAGTATTTAGTAATGCGAAATAATTATAGATAGCTTACGTTATAAATAATGTTAGCTGTTTATGCTAGTTTAGGAGATGTATAACCTTGATTCAAAAAGAAAGACTTTGGACGAAGTCCTATATTATGTTAATTTTAGGGAATTTATTTACTTTTATGTCTTTCCAAATGTTAATACCTACCTTACCACCATATGTTAAGTCAATTGGTGCCTCGCAATTTGAAGTGGGCTTAATGACAGCTCTATTTTCTGTTGGAGCGGTTTTTATTCGGCCTTTTATAGGTTTTATGCTAGAGTTTAAGGCACGTAGAATGCTTGTATTAATTGGGGCATTAGCTTTATTAGTTGTTACATTATTTTATCCACTTACTAATATTGTTATTGTTTTGTTAGCTTTTCGACTTATTCATGGAATTGCTTGGGGATGGTCAACGACAGCAAATGGAACAGCATCTGTAGATTTAATTCCAAATTCAAGATTGGGTGAAGGAACGGGCTATTATGGTCTTTCGATTACTCTAGGAATGATTGTTGCACCAAGTCTAGGGCTGGTTTTGTACGAAAAGGCATCGTTTGATATTTTAATTTATGTTTCAGCATTTCTTGGCGTTATCGCACTTATTTTGTTATCTATTGTACGCTATCAAATGCCCGAATCTGTTGCGAAGGTAGATCGTAAGCAGCTGAAATTTTCATATTCTGCCTCATTGATGGAAAAATCTTGTCGTTTTCCGGCGTTGCTTACTCTTTTAATAGCTTTTGGATATGGGTCGATTGTGTCATTCATCGTTATATTTGGTAATGAGAGAGGAATAGAAAATATTTTTATTTTCTATTTAGTAAATGCAGTATTTGCAACTATCTCTCGTCCGATTACTGGAAAAATGTTCGATCAAAATGGCCCACGTAGGATTGTTTTAGTATGCTCGCTATTAACATTTGCCGCACTTTGGGTTCTGTCTCTTGCACATAATAGCTTTCATTTAGCGATAGCTGGAGCATTATTAGGCGTGGGTTATGGGTCAATTTTACCGACGTTACAGTCATGGGGATTATTTATTACACCTCCTCATCGAAGAGGAATAGCCAATGGAATGAGTTTTTCAGCTATCGATTTAGGAATTGGTTTAAGTGGTTTAGTTTTTGGTTTGTTAGCTATCTTTTTGGATATTTCTACGATATTTCAAATTTCCAGTTTCTTTATCCTTATTGTTTTTGTGCTTGTATTAATGAAGCCTGAAAAAAATATGGCACTTAAGCAAGAAACTTTATCTTCATAAGGTTCGGTTAGAAACAGTGAGATTTTTCCAAAGAAAAGCAGTTTAGGTGAGACTAACAGTGACCCTTAGCATACTTTTTATACTAATCTCAACTGCTTTTGTTTAGGATTGCTTTCATTTTTCTAGTAGAATAAAGATAGTTTACTAACATACGATTAAAGAGGGATTTTGAACATGAATATTCGAAAAGCAACAAAAGAGGACAGAAAAGAAGCAGCAGTGCTCATCTATGATGCCATACATGATATTGCTCATGTATTAACAGGGGAGATTGATAAGGAAAAAGTACTTGTTCAGTTGGAAGAATTTTTCTGTCAAGAAACGAATCGAATGAGTTATCATAATTGTCTTGTGAAAACGGTAGATCATCAAGTGGTAGGGCTTGTGATTGCCTATCATGGAAGTGATGCTTTGCAATTAGACGAGCCAATATATAGACATCTTCAATCCAAACAACCAAATGTTGAAAGTATAATTGATCCAGAAGCAGATGAAAAGGATTATTATTTAGATACATTGAGTGTAAATCCATCATTTGGTGGAAAAGGTTTTGGTACGGAACTAATCAAAGCAACTATAAACTATTCACTTGAATTAGGATATTCTTCTGTATCTTTAAATGTAGAAGAAAATAATACAAAAGCACGTCAATTGTATGAACGCTTAGGATTTGAATTTGAAAAAAATATTACAATTAATCATCATACGTATGCTTATATGGTGAAATACGTATGATTTAACTTTTAATAATGATAAAAAGGGTGTGAAGTGGGTTTATATCATCTTCACACCCTTTTTCATACATCTTATTCATTTTGTAAGGCTTGTATTATTTGTTTTCTTCTAAAGTTGCACGTACGGTAGATTCAAATTGTCCACGATGTGATCCATCGCAGTATGGTTTTTTTTCAGATAAGCCACAGCGGCATAGAGAGACAACAGATTTTGTTGGGAATACATTTCCATCGACATCAATTACTTCAAATTCGCCAGTAACTCGTAAAGGTCCATTATCCATTACTTTAATTTCAACTTTTGACATGATGTAGCCTCCTTTAATTTAATCGTAAAATTATTTATTAAAAATTTCAACAATTGATTCGACAGTGTGACATTTTTATTGATGTGTTTATCTTGTTAATTTAAGAAAAGTATACTGGTTACACCCCATTAACAAGCTTTTTCGAGCTGATTAATAGGGGCATTTGGGTTCCTAGGTCTAGTTGGAACGGGATAAATCAGATGTAAATGATTTTAAAAATTGGTCAACCGCTTTTTCGTACTCTTCTGGATTTTCATTTAATGATTGAGCATGTGCCCCATTTGGCGCAATGAAAAGTTGTTTCTTACCTGGTTTCTTTTCAAATAATTGTTTTGTCATTGAAACGGGTATGTACGTATCTAGCTCACTGTGAATAAATAAAACGGGTTTTTTTATGTTTTGAATGACTTCAATTGGAGATACGTCTTGTAATCGATAGCCGTCACGCATTTTTAAAAAGGAATTACCTATAGGAAGGACTAGCCAATTAGGTAATGGTGTGCTTTCTTTAATTCGATATTTGACTTGTTCTTGAAAGCTTGAAAAAGGACAATCAGCAACATAAAAGGCTGCATCATCAGAAATCGTACCAGCGTATAACAGACATGTCGCAGCACCCATTGATTCACCATGAATTCCAAAATAGACGTCATCGCCTTCACGATTTTTAAGTTCCTTAACTACTGCTTCTAAATCCCATTTCTCGTAATAACCATAGCTACTCGTTTTTCCACCAGAATCGCCATGTCTACGATGGTCATAAATGATAGCATTATAACCTTTTTTTAAAAAGATATTCATGTATTTTATGGAATTGAATTTATTTTCAGTAATTCCGTGACAAAAGATCATCCATTTGTTTGTTGGATAAGGCTTAACGAATAAACAATCTAATTTGTAACCGAAAGGAGATTCTACCATCACTTGTGTTTTAGGTAGAGAATCAAAGTCTTTAGGAACCCATCTTTTAGCTTTTGTTTCACGATCACGTATAACAGCCTCGTCTTTCTTTTTCATAAACATAATAATGTTAGTAAAAAAGATACCGAGCGCAGCTATAGCCGAAAAAAAAGTTGCTATTGGTATCCACCATTTTTTTTTCATAGAAGTTTACCTCCATTTCAGCTTCTTTATTTCATTCTAACACGTTTAAAAATGAAATAAACGTCAAACTTACAATTAGTCCCTCGTTTTAAGGAAGAGGGGCTATTTCTTGTCGTGGAAAAATGGTGTGAAATTTCTATTTAATTAATAATAATGTAGAAGTTAAGCTTTTACTAAGAGCCGTTTTCAGCAATATTTAGTAAGTAAAATATAATGTGTTGTTATTGGAAGGGAGTTTTAACCAATATTCCTTATATGAAAAACGTTTTTGCTTTTGTTCTTCATTCTTTACACGTTAACAGCTAATAATACCCATGCTATAATAGATTACGAAGTAAGGAGGTATTGAAATGAAAAAGAAAGCACATCAAAAGGTCCAAAAACAAGATGATTCAATGACATTATCCAATATTCTTAATAAAGATTTAGTTAATCAGTTGAAGAATAAACAAAGAGAGCTTATGAAGGAAGAACAAGAACAGAAAGAGGCATTAGAGCAACAAAAAAGAGAAGAAAGAAGAAGAGCGGAAAAAAACAAAACATTTGCTGAACTGTTAAGTGAAGATAACAAGGATTGGCGTAATTTTAAATAAGAAAAGTGGAACTGAAAAAGATGCCTATGCATACAAATCAGTTCCACTTTTCTTTTTACAAACGATGTTGAGTATATGTGTTAGCATGAGTTAATGATTGTAGCAATTGTATTTCTTCTCTAGTTAATGGAGCAGATTGTGCAGCTTTAATATTTTGTATAACCTGTTCTTTTGAACTTGCACCGGGAATAATTGCTCCTACGGAATGATGTGAAAGAATATATTGTAATGCTATATCAAGAAGATTTCTAGAAGCAAATGCCTCTCTTAACTGTCCAAGTAGCTCTTCTAATTCATGATAGATATAATCTAAATAACCATTTTCTTTTATAGAAGGACTACACTTTTCTAACATTCTTTCACTTAGTATTCCTTTAGCGATAGGACCTCTAGCAATGATACTTATATTTTTATCTTGTAAAAAGGGCGACCATTCTTCTGGTCTGCGATCCAGCAAGCTGTATTGCATCATAACTGACACTATGTTTGATTTGGATGCGTAAGATTGAATAACATTTGGACGTATGGAAGAAATTCCGTAATAGCGAATGAAGCCTTCTTGAACAAGCTCTTCAAAAGCTTCGATTACTTCTTCATGATTATCCTCCATCGTTCCACCATGTAATTGATAGAGATCGATATAATCTGTATGTAAACGAAGTAAACTGCTTTTTATAGCTTCTTTAATATATTTTTTGGAGGCATCCCAACTCCATGTTTCTTTGTTATCCCATTTGTTACCAACTTTTGTTGCGAGAATGACTTTTTCTCGAACTGATTTTAAAGCTTTACCTAGGAGCTTCTCGTTATTTCCAAAATCATATAAATCCGCTGTATCAAAATAGTTTACACCATGTTCTAATGCTGTTTGTATAATTTCAACGGCATTATCGGGGTTTGTGCCAAGTGACATGCAGCCAAGACCTATTTCAGAAACATAAAGATCAGACTGGCCAAGCTGTCTTTTTCTCATATTTATCAATCCTTTTATTTAGAAGTTTCTTTTATTATATAGGAAATAAAAAAAGAAATGGAAGTAAGTAATCCTTTAGTAGGTATAACATGCTACTTATTAATCCAATGATATACATAGTGATAGTTTTGGCGATATTCTTGTAATTTAGCTTTAATTTCCCAAGCCTTTCCACATAATATTATTTTATTTTTGCCAATGTATACTTTCATAGAATAACCTCCAAAATCATGATATGGTAAAATATATGATTTGTTTGTCAGAGAATAGAACTGGAGGTAGTTATAAATGTATAAATTTGAAGAAAAGACAATTGAAAGTCAGTCGATTTTTAAAGGAAATGTAATTAGCTTACAAGTAGATGAAGTTCAATTGCCAAATGGAAAGAAAAGTAAACGTGAAATTATTAAGCATCCTGGAGCTGTTGCTATTTTAGCTATAACAGAGGAAAATAAAATAGTAGTTGTTGAGCAATATCGAAAAGCATTAGAGAAATCTATAGTAGAGATACCAGCTGGTAAGCTAGAGCCTGGAGAAGAACCACTTGTAACAGCTGCTAGAGAATTAGAAGAGGAAACGGGTTATGTTAGCGAAACGTTGGAACATATCATTTCTTTTTATACATCACCTGGCTTTGCTGATGAAATTATCCATTTGTATTTAGCGAAGGGATTAACAAAAAAAGAAAATTCGGCACCGTGCGATGAAGATGAATTTGTAGAGGTAGAGGAAATTTCTTTACAAGAGGCAGTGCAATACATAAAAGAAAAGAAAATAAATGATGCAAAAACGGCTTATGCAATTCAATATTTACAATTATTGCAGATTACAGGGAAACACAATCTGTAATTTCGGCTGATGGTATTGTGTTCAAAGAGAGATGTTTAGTGGAACCCTCTTTTATTTTTGTCTCTTTCTAAAAGATTGTTGTTTAAATCATTTCGTTTAATAAATCCAGCATAGATATGCCAAAAGCAAGAGGCTTCTCAAAATGATTAAACATTTCGAGAAAGCCTCTTTACTTTTTAGCGAATTGTATCCATTCCCGTATTTGATTTTACTAGGATTTCATCGTAGGTAACTTGATTGTCTTCAACACCTGATTTTTTAGAAACGAGTGTTCCAATAAATCCAGCTAAGAAACCTAGTGGAATTGAAACAATACCTGGTGTTGATAAAGGAAATAGCGGTTCTCCCACGAACATCGCTTTACCAACTTCCGGACTAAATACGTTTGGTCCAACAACTACAAGACCAATCGAAGTGACTAGACCGACAACCATAGCCCAAATAGCACCGTTTGTATTGAAACGCTTCCAATAAATTGTGTAGAGAATAACTGGCAAATTAGCGCTAGCTGCAACAGCGAAAGCAAGCGATACAAGGAATGCTACGTTTAAGCTTTGAGCAAATAACGCTAGAATGATAGAAAGTACAGAAATACCAATTGAAGCGAAACGAGCCATGTTTACTTGTTGCTTTTCTGTCGCTTTTCCACCTTTCAAAATTTCATTATAAAAATCATGTGAGAATGCAGCAGCAGCTGTTAACACTAATCCTGCTACAACAGCTAGAATTGTAGCGAAAGCGACAGCGGAAACAAATGCGAATAACATGTTACCACCTAATGCCTGAGCTAACAGTGGAGCAGCCATGTTCCCAGCTTTGTCAGCTGCTACGATTTTTTCACTACCTACAAATGCAGCAGCTCCGAATCCTAAGAAAATAGTCATTACATAGAAGATTCCAATGATCCATGTAGCATAAACAACAGAGCTACGAGCTGTTTTCGCATCACGTACAGTGAAGAAGCGAACGAGAATGTGAGGCAGACCTGCTGTTCCTAAAACGAGTCCTAGAGTTAAAGAGAGGGTATCAAGTCCTACGGTATATTTTACCCCCGGATTAAGAAAGGCTTCTTTTAATGGTGTATCAGATTTCATTTGATCAAACATATCAAGTATATTGAAATTGAACTTAGCAAAAACAATAATAGAAATTAAGAATGTACCAACCATTAGTAGAATGGCTTTTACGATTTGTACCCAGCTTGTAGCATGCATGCCTCCAAAAATAACATACACAGTCATTAATACACCTACAATTAGTACTGAGGTAGTATATTCAATACCAAGTAAAAGTTTTATAAGTGCGCCAGCTCCAACAAGTTGAGCAATCATATAAAATGTAGAAATTGTAATCGTGTTAAATGCTGCAAATCCTCTAATTTTCTTCGCGTTAAATCGTACAGCAATCATATCTGCGAAAGTATATTTTCCTAAATTTCTTAAAGGTTCTGCTACAAGATAAAGAACAACAAGGTAAGCAACGAGGAAACCTATACTATAAAAGAAACCGTCAAATCCTGCTAAGGCAATTGTACCAGCAATCCCTAAAAATGAAGCGGCAGACATATAGTCTCCGGCGATGGCCATACCATTTTGCCAACCTGTCAGTCCACCACCAGCTGTATAAAACTCACTGGCGTTTTTCGTTTTTTTGGATGCCCAATATGTAATAAATAGGGTACCTGAAACGATAACTAAAAACATAGTAAAAGCGGCAGTATTCATAGTTTACCTCCCTTTTTCCTCTAGTATTTTTTCAGAAAGCTCATCGAACTTGTTAGCTTTTTTGGAGTAAATCATACAGAAGGACCAAGTCATTACGAATTGTAAAAAGGCAAAAACCCAAGCCCATGTGATACTGCCAATAAAAGGTTTGTTAAGAATCGTCGTGTAAGAAGTTAGAATTGGTAATGCAAAATAAAAGCAAAAGAAGAAGATAGTGAAAGGAATAATAAATTTTTTCTTTTCTTTCAAAAGAAGTTGAAAACTAGAAGATCGAACGATTGCTGAGTATTCTTCAGGAGTAGTTTGAACAGCTTTACTTGACTGTTTCTTTTGAATTTCCATACGCAGTCCCCTTTCTAATATCAAGAAATGTAAGTGCTTTCAAAACAGAGAATGCCGAATTGTTTAGCTATCACCTCCTTTATTGTATCGAAGATAAGCAATCTAAATATAGTAAACATTCTGAAAATTATGTCATTGGTTATTATACTATCGAGGAAGAGAAATGCACAAGAGTAAAATTACATTTTAGGGAAAAAATGTTTTTCACTATAAAGATAGTGATAAAAAATAAGCATATTCATAGAGTTCTCTCATACAATCTAGTAAATAGCCATAGGAGGAAAAGAAAATGAAGAAAAAGTCGCTGTTTCATAATGTAGCAAATAATCATATTAAAGAAAATTCCTCATTGTATATGTTTATTATTGTGTTATTTTTAATGGGAGTTATTAGTGGAGCAATTGTTGTTAATAGTTTAAGTTTTACCCAAAAAGAAGATTTACTCTATTATTTATCCAGATTTTTTGGGCAAGTGAGTGAAGATAATATCGCTACAACATATGATATGTTCATAGCCAGTGTTACTCATAACATGAAGTATATAGGCTTGATTTGGATTCTAGGTATATCTATCATTGGATTGCCTCTAATTTTAATTCTACTATTTTTAAAAGGAGTAGTTATTGGTTTTACTGTAGGATTTCTAGTAAGTGCTATGGGATGGAGTGGCTTTAAAATAGCATTAGTGGCTGTGCTTCCACAAAATATAATACTAGTACCTTTGACTATTTTTATAACAACTTTATCACTAGCTTTTAGTATTGTAATTATACAAAGAGTGTTTGTTAGACAAGTTAGAAAACCGTTGGCACCCATGGTATTTAAATACGTAGCAGCTCTTTTCATCTCCTTGATTTTTATTTCTGGTGCTGCTGCAATAGAAGGGTATTTTTCACCATCTTTTATGAAGCAAATAGTAGGACTTGTTTGGTAAGCTTATTAATTGGTGGAAGTCCCTGAGACATTTAGGAAGTAGCAAGAAGGACAGGTTCAATAGTTTAGGAAAGAGTGAGGAAGCCTGCCTTCTAAAGCACAGAGCGAATGAATTAGATTGGATTGGACCATTATCAAACTAGGAAGTTTAACATCGTTTTGTATACTTGTTGACTATCAACAAGGAGTGAGTGAATTCAACGCGAAGCAGCTCGCTTTTTTGCGTGTAAGATTGTGAGTCTCCTCAGTTATAAAGCCAATATAGCTTAAATTAAAATGATTCTTTCATTATAATCATTTTATTTACTTAAAAATAATAATTCTATTTTGACACTTCCCATCGATTTGATATAATGGATTATGTGAAAGACTGGGAGGAGAAAAGATGGAAGAAAGAATCGAACGTATTAAAAAACAGTTGCATTCATCGAGTTACAAGCTAACTCCTCAAAGAGAAGCTACAGTTCGCGTTTTATTAGAACATGAAGAAGATCATTTAAGTGCAGAAGATGTGTATTTATTAGTAAAAGAAAAATCTCCAGAAATTGGATTAGCTACTGTATATAGAACATTAGAATTATTAACAGAATTGAAGATTGTTGACAAAATTAATTTTGGTGATGGAGTATCTCGCTATGACCTTAGACAAGAAGGAGCTGCTCACTTTCATCACCATCTTGTTTGTATGGAATGTGGATCGGTGGATGAAATTCAAGAAGATTTGTTAGAAGATGTTGAAGCAGTTGTTGAGAAAAGATGGAAATTTAGAATCAAGGACCATCGTCTTACCTTTCATGGCGTTTGCCATCGTTGTCAGTCAAATGATGAAAGTGAAGGTATGTAATAACATAAGAAGATGCTGATAAAACTTTTAGGTGATAATAATCATCACCTTGTTTCATGAGCATCTTTTTTGTATGGAAAAGCACAATGAAAATACAAATTGTATGTATAGTTTTCTAAAAGATTGGCATAGATTGAAATAGATATGTTAATTCGGAGGGAAATTATGAAATCTCTAGTTTGGGAATTTGTACATGCACTGAAAATATTTGTTTTATTTGTGAGTTTTACCATACTCTTTTATATAGGGATGGTATGGTTGAACCGTGAATATGAAGACTATAATCGTTATGATCAACCTGATGGAACATCTTTAAAAGTATCCACGAATCAGGAAGATATGGATATAACCTGGTTTGAGAGGCTAAAGTTGTTTTATTTGAACGGAGAGTAATCAGTATGGAAGATGGATTAAGAGATTTTATTCACTTTTTAACAGTGGAAAAAGGCCTAGCAAAAAACACACTAGTTTCGTATGAGCGAGATTTAAGATCCTATTTAAAGTATATTCAAACAGTTGAACAAATCACTACATGGAACGATGTACATAGGGTAACAATTATTCAATTTTTAGCTAAACTTAAAGAAGAAGGAAAATCTTCGAGAACGATTGCGAGACATATCGCATCGATACGATCTTTGCATCAATTTTTGTTAAGAGATAAACAGACTGAGCAGGATCCTTCCGTACATATTGATACGCCTCAAAAAGAAAGAACACTACCAAAAGTATTAAGTATGGAAGAAGTTGAAGCCTTGATGGAATCTCCAAAAGGTTCAGATGGATTTGGATTACGTGATCAAGCTATGTTAGAAATTATGTATGCCACTGGAATGCGCGTCAGCGAGCTAATTCAATTAAACCTATCGGATGTTCATAGTGCTATGGGTTTTGTCAGATGTGTTGGTAAAGGGAATAAGGAAAGAATTATTCCAATTGGGCAAACAGCATTAAAGGCAGTCGATCGATATTTATCGAAAGGGAGACCTATGCTCGCAAGAAAGCAATATACGACTGATGCATTATTTTTAAATCATCATGGGCAAAGACTATCTAGACAGGGATTTTGGAAAATATTAAAAAGATTAGCTCAAGAAGCAAATATTCAAAAGGAATTAACACCACATACCTTTAGACATTCATTTGCCACACATTTATTAATGAATGGTGCTGATTTACGTTCTGTCCAAGAAATGCTTGGCCATGCAGATATTTCAACAACACAAATATATACACATATTACAAATACTAGACTTAAGGATGTTTATTCAAAGTATCATCCAAGAGCCTAATAGGTTAATAGAATTAGTGAACAAGGCATGTAATAGATGAGAATCATCATTATACATGCTTTTTTATTAGAAAATAAGTTGCTATAAGTTGGAGAGCGTAGAAATGATAATCTAAACATTAGCATAACAAGGTAATGTCGTATTAGAATAAAAGTACATCTTTTGTATTAGCGGTTTGATAGCATATTATTACAATTATTAATGGAACGTGAAAAGTACTTTAATAAAGTAGAATTTTTATATTGTGCAGTCGTCAGACATCTGACTATAATAGAGTGTATCTTATATATAAAGCATAATTAAAACTTTATGTGTTGGGTAATATATGTATATTATGAATGGTAGATGGTCTATGGGTTTAGTAAAAATTTGCTTTTCGTGATATGGACGACAGTAGTGGTAGACAGAGTATAGGAGGATTAACAATGAGTGAAAAAAATAAATTTAATCGTGTATTTTTAGTGGTCATGGATTCAGTGGGCATTGGCGAAGCTCCTGATGCGAAGGAATTTGGCGACGAGGGATCACATACATTATTACATATTGCAGAAAAAATGAATGGTTTAAACATGCCGAACATGGGAAAATTGGGTTTAAGTAATATTGAGCAAATTCCTGGTGTAGAAAAAGCAGAAAAGCCATTGGCTTACTATACAAAAATGCAAGAGGCTTCAAATGGGAAAGATACAATGACTGGTCATTGGGAAATTATGGGCCTTAATATCCCTACACCATTCCGAGTATTTCCAGACGGTTTCCCTCAGGAATTACTTACCGAGTTAGAGGAAAAAACAGGTCGAAAAATCATTGGAAACAAACCTGCTAGCGGAACAGGGATATTAGATGAACTTGGTCAAGAACAAATGGAAACAGGAGCAATCATCGTCTATACATCAGCTGATTCTGTTCTGCAAATTGCTGCGCATGAAGATGTTGTACCTCTTGAAGAATTATACTCTATTTGCAAAATTGCTCGAGAATTAACATTACGTGAAGAATATATGATTGGTCGCGTCATCGCACGTCCGTTCGTGGGTGAACCAGGAAACTTCACAAGAACGCCTAACCGTCATGATTATGCATTAAAGCCATTTGAACGTACTGTAATGAATGAATTAAAAGATGGTGGCTACGATGTGTTAGCAATTGGTAAAATCTCAGACATTTATGATGGAGAAGGGGTTACGAAATCTCTACGAACTGTATCTAATATGGATGGAATGGATAAGTTAATGGAAACTTTACATACAGATTTTACAGGTTTAAGTTTTCTAAATCTTGTAGATTTTGATGCTATGTATGGTCATAGAAGAGATCCAATTGGTTATGGAAAAGCATTAGAAGAATATGATGCACGTTTAACACAAGTACTTGATGAATTAAAAGAAGATGATCTATTAATTATTACTGCAGACCATGGAAATGATCCTGTACATCATGGAACAGATCATACACGTGAATATGTACCTTTATTAGTGTACGGAAAAAAATTAACAGACCCAAAACAACTACCTGTTAATAAAACATTTGCTGACATTGGAGCAACAATTGCTGACAATTTCAATGTAACAATGCCAAAACATGGGGAAAGCTTTTTATCACAATTAAAATAAGGGGGAGCAAGAATGTACGATCGTGCGAAACAATCAGCAGAATTTATTAAAGGAAAAATTACAGAAATTCCTGAAATTGGTTTGATTTTAGGATCTGGTTTAGGTATTTTAGCCGACGAAATAGAAGATGCGGTGGCTATTTCTTATAGTGATATCCCGAATTTTCCAGTTTCTACCGTTCAAGGGCACCGTGGCCAATTAGTAATTGGAAAAATTGCAGGAAAAGTAGTACTGGCTATGCAAGGTAGATTCCATTATTATGAAGGTTATTCTATGGAGACGGTTACGTTCCCAGTTCGTGTAATGAAATTATTGGGTATTGAAAAATTAATCGTTACCAATGCAGCTGGTGGTGTAAATGAAAACTTCACACCAGGTGATTTAATGTTAATTACAGACCATATTAATTTTATGGGTGATCATCCTCTTATCGGACCTAATGATGAGAGATTTGGTCCTCGTTTTCCGGATATGTCAAAAGCCTATGATCCTGAATTCCAAGCGTTAGCAAGAAGAGTGGCGAAGGAATTAAATATATCGATTCAAGAGGGTATTTATTTAGGGTTAACAGGTCCTACATATGAAACTCCTGCAGAGGTAAGAATGGTAAGAACATTAGGAGGGGATGCTGTAGGTATGTCGACAGTTACAGAAGTAATTGTGGCAAACCATTGTAGCATGCGTGTCCTAGGAATTTCTTGTATTACGAATATGGCTGCTGGTATTTTAGATCAACCTCTTAATCATGAAGAAGTTATTGAAACAACAGAAAAAGTAAAAAGCACTTTCCTTCAATATGTTAAAGAATTAATTAAAAATCTGTAAGAAATCTGGGTGGTGTTAGTATGAGAATGGTAGACCTCATAGCTAAAAAAAGAGATAATCATGAATTAACTACAGAAGAAATTCAATTTATCATTGAAAATTATACAAATGGTACAATTCCAGATTATCAAATGAGCAGTATGCTTATGGCTATATATTTTAATGGTATGACAGAAAAAGAACGAGCAGATTTAACACTTGCAATGGTTCATTCAGGTGACGTTATCGATTTAAGTGCGATCGAAGGAATAAAGGTGGATAAACATTCTACAGGTGGGGTAGGGGATACTACGACATTAGTATTGGGACCACTTGTTGCAGCAGTGGGAGTTCCTGTAGCGAAAATGTCTGGAAGAGGTTTAGGACATACTGGAGGAACTATTGATAAATTAGAATCAGTAGCTGGTTTTACAGTTGAAATTTCTAAAGAGAAATTTATCGAGATAGTAAATGACAGTAAATTAGCAGTTATCGGACAGACAGGAGACTTAACACCGGCGGATAAAAAGCTATATGCTTTGCGTGATGTAACAGCTACTGTTAATAGCATCCCATTAATTGCAAGCTCAATTATGAGTAAGAAAATTGCTGCTGGAGCCGATGCCATTGTTCTTGATGTTAAAACTGGAGCAGGCGCTTTTATGAGAGAAGAAGAAGATGCTGTAAAACTTGCTGAAGCGATGGTAAGCATTGGGAATAATGTGGGGCGTAATACAATGGCTATCATTTCTGATATGAGTCAGCCGTTAGGATTTGCGATAGGTAATGCATTAGAAGTTAAAGAAGCGATAGACACATTAAATGGACATGGACCAGAAGACTTAACAGAATTATGCTTATCATTAGGTAGCTATATGGTTTATTTAGCTAAAAAAGCATCCTCATTAGAGGAAGCTAGAACAATGCTCGAAGAAGTTATTGCTAATGGAAAAGCATTGCAATCGTTTAAGACCTTTTTACAAGTACAGGGTGGAGATGCATCAGTTGTAGATCATCCTTCTAAGTTGCCAACAGCTTCTTATACTTTTGAATTACCAGCTAAAGAAAGTGGTTTTGTAAAAGAATTAATTGCTGATGAAATTGGAACAGCAGCTATGATGCTAGGTGCTGGTCGTGAAACAAAAGAATCGATTATTGACTTAGCAGTAGGAATTGTTCTTCAAAAGAAAATTGGCGATGCTGTAAGTGAAGGAGAATCACTACTAACCATTCACTCAAATACAGAAGATATAGAGCGTGTTAAAGAATTACTATATAAGAGTATTGTTATCAGTAAAGAAAAGGTGGAAGCACCTAAATTAATCCATAGTCATATTACTAAATAGAAGGATATGTAAAAAGTAACGAGTCATTTTCTGAAAAGAGAAAGGCTCGTTATTTTTTTTTCTGTCCTTATGGAATTATTTGTATAAAAGTATAATGTTTGGAAAAAATGAAAAATATAAAGATTGGAGGGTTTGGGCTTGAAGAGTAAACAAATTTCTATCACCATTTTACTAACTTTCATCATTTTTAGTATGACAATACAACCGAGCTATGCTGCTGAAAAACAAAAATCAGAGCTTGAGCTAGCAGAAGAAGCAAAATCCGCAATTTTAATTGAGAGAGATACAGGAGCTGTTCTTTACGGGAGAAATCAAAATGAAAAGCTTTCTCCAGCGAGTATGACAAAGATCATGACGATGCTCTTAATCATGGAAGAAATAGATAAAGGAAAATTATCATTTAATGAGAAAATACGTACTAGTGAATATGCAGCGTCGATGGGTGGTTCACAAATTTTCTTAGAGCCAGGTGAAGAAATGACCGTTCATCATATGCTACAAGGTATTGCAATTGGTTCAGGAAATGATGCTTCGGTTGCAATGGCAGAGAGAATTGCAGGTTCAGAAGAGGCATTTGTAGAAATGATGAATAAAAAAGCGAAGTCACTAGGATTGAAGAATACTTATTTTGAAAATGCTACAGGTTTGCCTGCAACTAATCATTATAGTACGGCCTACGATATGGCGATGATTGGTAAAGAATTATTAAAGTATGGTGAAATTACTAAGTATACAGGTACTTATGAAGCATTTTTACGTGAAAATACAAAGAAGAAATTTTGGCTAGTTAATACTAATCGATTAGTTAAATTTTATCCAGGTGTAGACGGATTGAAAACAGGTTTTACGAATGAAGCGAAATATTGTTTAACTGCTACAGCAAAAAAAGGAAATATGAGAGTTATAGCAGTTGTTTTTGGTGCTCCAAATCCTAAAACAAGAAATGCTGAGGTAACGAAAATATTAGATTACGCTTTTTCACAATATATGACACATCCCGTATATAAAAAGAACCAAACTCTAAAAAAAGTAATGGTTAGCAAAGGAACAGAAAAAACGGTTACTGGTGTAACGAGTGAGCCAATCTCACTTTTAACAAAAAAAGGTGAAAATACAAAAGATTATAAAGTAAAGGTTACGACAAATAAGAAAGTTGCCGCACCGATTCAAAAAGGTGACCAAATTGGGACATTGACTGTTAAAAAAGATGGAAAAACAATTGTAAGTTCACCTATTGTTGCTAAAGAAACAATTGATAAAGCTACCTGGTGGCAATTATTTAAAAAATCGATGGGTCTATTTACACATGGTGGAAAATAGGAAATAACTCGAATCATAAGGGAAAAATAAGAATAACCACTAGTTTTGTCAAGAGGAAGGAAAAGGCAATCTATTTATAGAAAGACCTTATACAGAATATTGAAGGGAGCTGTATAATTTTGAGTCTTGCTATAAATATTGAAAATAAAGGAGCAGTTCTTTGTATTAGACTGATGGGAGAGCTTGATCATCATTCAGCTGAGGAGCTAAAGGATCAAGCTACAAATGCAATAGAAAAATATAAAATCAAACATATTATCTTAAATCTTGAACAACTGACATTTATGGATAGTTCAGGTCTAGGTGTTATTCTTGGACGTTACAAACAAATTAAACAAAAAAAAGGTGAAATGATTGTGTGTTCGATTTCACCTGCTGTGAAAAGATTATTTGAAATGTCAGGTCTGTTTAAGATTATTGCGCTTGAATCTTCAGAAAATAGTGCTTTACAAAGATTGGGGGCTGCCTAAATTGAGAAATTCAATGTCATTAGAATTTTCCGCGTTAAGTCAAAATGAGTCTTTTGCAAGAGTAACAGTTGCAGCATTTATCGCACAATTAGATCCGACTATGGATGAGCTAACAGAAATTAAAACGGTGGTTTCAGAAGCGGTTACAAATGCCATTATACATGGATATGAAAGTAATCCAAATGGAACCGTGAAAATTGAAGCAAGTATTGAAGATAACGTTATTGATTTAATGATTAAAGATGAAGGTGTTGGTATATCTGATATAGATGAGGCTAGACAACCGCTATTTACAACAAAGCCTGAATTAGAACGATCAGGTATGGGTTTTACGATTATGGAAAATTTTATGGATGAATTAAATATCGTATCGCATCCCGGTGAAGGAACCATTATTCGATTGAAGAAACATGTAACTAATAGCAAAGCCTTGTGCAATTAAGGGAGACATGTGTATGGATGTGGAGGTTAAAAACAATAAGAATGCTGTTCAGTTGAAGGATCATGAAGTAAAAGCCTTGATCCGAAATAGTCAGGATGGCGATCAGGAAGCAAGAGACACTATTGTGCAAGCTAATTTACGACTTGTATGGTCAGTCGTTCAAAGATTTTTAAACAGGGGATATGAACCCGATGATTTATTTCAAATTGGGTGTATCGGTCTGCTGAAATCAGTTGATAAATTTGATTTGTCTTTCGATGTTAAATTTTCCACATATGCTGTACCAATGATTATCGGAGAGATTCAACGATTTTTAAGAGATGACGGTACTGTAAAAGTAAGTCGTTCGATAAAAGAACAAGGTAATAAGATTCGACGAGCTAAAGAAGAATTATCAAAAGTATATGGAAGGGTACCTACAGTCAATGAAATAGCAGAGTACCTTGATATGACTGCTGAGGAAGTTATCTTTGCTCAAGATGCTAGTAGACAACCATCTTCTATTCATGAAACTGTTTATGAAAACGATGGAGATCCTATTACATTGTTAGATCAGATAGCTGATAATAATGAAACGAAATGGTTTGAAAAAATTGCGCTAAAAGATGCTTTAGAAGAACTTGATGAGAGGGAGAAGCTAATTGTGTATTTGAGGTATTTTAAGGATCAAACACAATCTGAAGTAGCTGAAAGATTGGGTATTTCACAAGTTCAAGTATCAAGATTAGAGAAAAAAATATTGAATCAAATCAAAATCCGTATGAATGAATAATTCATATGGTTTTTTTGTTTATCTATTATTACTTAAATAGTTATTATTTCTGAATGTACAATATATTTAAAATCAGGAAATCGTGTGTACAAACAAGCAGTCGAAAGTGAGTCCGTGCACATCATAAAAACATTATGTAAAGAACCCTTTGAATAAAAATAAAAGTAAGGTAAAAGTTAAGAGTAAAGGGGATTTCTTAAGTAAACACAGTCGGAAATATCAGAAAGAACAAAAGAGTTGGAAATTATAACTGGAAAAAAATACGGAGAATTATAGCTTGAAAATCAATTTAAAAACGAATATTATAATATAGTTCGTTAAAAAACATTCGTCATTTTAACTTTGAGAAATGACTAGCTACTCGGAGGTTAAGATTTTGTTAGACAAATTTTTTGGTATTAAGAAACATAATTCAACAGTAAAAACAGAAGTTTTTGCAGGGATTACAACCTTTTTTACAATGGTTTATATCATTTTTGTAAATCCTGCTATTCTTTCATCAGTTGGGGTACCATTTGATCAGGTATTTATGGCTACCATTATTGCTACTGTAACAGGTACTTTAATAATGGGTCTTTTAGCTAAATATCCAATAGCTATCGCTCCAGGAATGGGTTTAAATGCATATTTTGCTACAATTGTTGCTACTCAAGGTTTAAGTTATCAAACTGTGTTTGGCGCCATTTTTATTGCAGGTATTTTATTTATCATATTAAGTGTAAGCAATCTTAGACAAATGATTCTAGAAGCGATTCCATCAACAATTAAATATGGAATCACATCAGGTATTGGACTATTTATCGCCTTCTTAGGTTTTAAGCAATCGGGTATCATTGTGGGGAACGAAAGTACATTAGTAGCAATTGGAGATTTAACTGCGCCAGTAACCATCCTATCTATTGTTGGATTATTCATTACTTTAATTCTAATGGTAAGAAGAGTTCAAGGGGCATTTTTCATCGGAATGATCATTACGACAATTATTGGCTTCTTCTGTGGAATGCTTGAGTTTAATGGTCTTGTAAGCTTACCACCAATGCCAACGTTTTTTGATTTAGATCTTGGTGGGGTATTTACGAATGGTTTATATGCAGTTATCTTTGCTTTCTTATTAGTTACTATTTTTGATACGACGGGCACAATGGTTGCTGTTACTGAGCAAGCAGGCTTAATGGAAAATGGAAAAATTGTAAGAGCGAAAAAGGCATTTATGGGAGATTCGATCGCAACTACTGTAGGAGCTATGTTCGGAACAAGTCCATCAACTGCTTATGTTGAATCAACAACAGGTGTAGCTGCTGGAGGAAGAACTGGATTAACAGCAGTAATCGTAGCTGGTTTATTCATCCTTTCTATGTTCTTTTCACCGATTATATCAGCTATTTCTAATTTACCTGCTATTACAGCACCAGTATTAATTATTGTAGGTTGCTTTATGATGGATGGCCTTACTAAAATTAATTGGAAAGCTTTTGATGAAGCATTTCCAGCATTCGTTATTATTTTATCGATGCCATTAACTTCAAGCATTTCAACAGGAATTGCTTTTGGTTTCATTACGTATCCAATATTAAAAGTATTTAGTGGAAAAGCAAAATCCGTACATCCTATCATTTATATTTTCAGTGTACTATTTTTAATTCAAATGATCTTCTTCCCTGCACATTAAAAGAAAAACCGTCACCGGTCCTTTGAGGAAGATTGTAAGAAAAAGCCGATTCAAGCATTTTACGTTTGAATCGGCTTTTTTCTTTAGGATAAATTGATCTTACTTTTTTAGAGTGTCATCCTAAATGGGTCAGTCAATAGAAAGGTGATGTTTTTTTTGGTACTATTAAATTAATTTGGAATCAATGCTAATTATTGTAATTGTTGGTGAAGAGGTGTACTGATGAAGGAGCGTAGAGATTATTTGTCCAATTTACTTCTATTAAAAGAAATTGCAGAAATATTAAATAATAGTATCAGCTTGCAAGAGGTATTAACAGAAGCGTTACCTCGTTTATTAAAAGTCACTAAATTTGAAAACGGTTGGATTTTTTTAATGAATGAAAAAGGTGATTTAGAGCTGAAAACATCTGTGCATTTACCTCCTGCTTTATTAAATGAAAAGGAAAAGCCGATGTGTGGGCAAGATTGTTATTGTATTGAGCGATTTCAGGATGGACGATTACAAAAGGCAGTTAATGTAGTGGAATGTAAGCGTCTGAAAAGAGCCAAAGACAATGATTGGGGTAATACATATGGATTAACACATCATGCATCTGTAGCACTTAAATCAGGTAATGAAAATTTTGGAATCTTAAATGTAGCATCAACTGGGAAGGAATATTTCAAAGAGGAAGAATTAGCCTTACTAGAAGCGGTGGCCTTTCAAATGGGTACTACTATTAAACGAATTCGATTATCGGAAAAGAGTCGTAGATTAGCGGTTCATGAAGAAAGGAATAGGCTAGCACAAGATTTACATGATTCAGTTAACCAGCTTCTATTTTCTGTTAATCTCCTGGCCAAATCAGGTCTATCAAGTAAGAAACGTGAGAATTCGTTAAAGTTATTTCAAGAAATACATATGATTGCAGAAAAAGCTCAAACAGAAATGAAGACTTTAATATGGCAACTTCATCCTAAAGGACTAGAAAAGGGACTAGTATGCGCTCTATCTGCATATGGGGACATGCATAAAGTGAATGTGAGAAGCAATGTCGAAGGTACAGCAACTATTCCAAAACATATTGAAGAACATCTTTGGAGGATTGGTCAAGAAGCGATCAATAATTGTAAAAAATATGCGGGGCAAATGGAAATTACAATCAATTATTACTTTCATGAAAATAAAATTGAAATGAGCATCGAGGATAATGGAAATGGGTTTGATTATAATCCTAATATCGAAATTCCTACTAATGGAATAAGTAATATGAAGAGTAGGGTAAAGGTTTTGCAAGGAGATTTTCAATTTTTTTCAAAGCTTGGTAAAGGCACGCTTATAAAGGTTTCTATTCCTTATTAGGAGGTTAAGTGATTTTGAGAATAACAGTAGTCGTTGTTGATGATCATCCAATTGTAAGAAAAGGATTGGTTACTTTTTTACAAACATATGAGGATTTTGAAATTATCGGGGAAGCTGAGAATGGACAAGAAGCCGTAGAATTAGTACGTAAATTAAATCCTGATATCCTATTAATGGACTTATTAATGCCAGTGATGAATGGTGTGGAAGCGACGAGAATAATAAGTAAAGAAAACAAGCAATTGAAAATACTAATTTTAACAAGCTATTCAGATCAAGAATATGTAGTACCGGCAATAGAGGCAGGGGCGAATGGCTATTTATTAAAAGATAGTGATCCAGAAGCAATCGCGGAAAGTATTATCAACATATCTCGTGGTGTTCAAGTTTTGGATTTAAAGGCAACCTCGCAGCTTATGGATCATGTAAGAAAGAAAAGAGAGAGTTCCCTAGTAAATTCACAAAATGAGAGACTAACGAATCGTGAAAAAGAAGTGTTACAAGAAATAGCGAAAGGTAAAAGTAATAAAGAAATAGCAGATTCCCTTCAAATTACAGAGAAAACAGTAAAAACACATGTCTCTAATATATTATCTAAACTGCAGCTTCAAGATCGTACACAAGCAGCTATTTATGCGCTAAAACAAGAACTGCATGAATAGCTATCTACGACTTAGGATGTAGGAACGATAGAGATTTGTCGATATAAAGAATGAAATAAAATTCAAAATAAAGACTGATGTGTTAAAAAATTTCTTCCTTATAATTATAAGCAAGGAGGGAGAAAATGACATCAATTTACCAGAGTAAGAAATTTCAGTATATTATTGCAGCAAATATTGCATCTTCAATAGGATCAGGAATAACAATGATTGCTGTGCCGTGGTTACTCGTTACATCGAAAGATGGGAATGAGATATTTGGATATGTTACGTTAGGTATGACGATCTTTAATTTCTTTATTACACCTTTTACTGGTGTATTAATTGATAAAATATCTAGAAAAAACTTGTTGATTGCAGGAGAATTGTTAAGTTTTATTATTATTTTTGCTTTTATGGTTGCCGGTTTTGCTAATATAGATTATGGCTTGTGGCAATATATCGTGATCTATGTAACCGGAAGCTTATATTACACACTTTTCTTTCCGACGATGTTTGCCTTTAATCAAGAAGTATTTACAAGTGAACAATATAAGCAACTTAACGGAGCTATGGAAGTGCAGAGCCAATTCTCTAGTATGGTAGCTGGAGGTATTGCAAGTATACTTATTACAAGGTGGAATTTAGAATATATCTTATTCTTAAATTCTTTAACCTATTTAGTTGCTATATATTATTTCAAGAAAATTCAATATAAAAAAACAAACTCAAGTTGTGAGGAGGAAACTAATCCAATTAAACTGACAGAAGGTATAACTTTTTTAATGAAACGCCCGATTATGTTTATCTTTTTATTAGCGTCTTATATCCCATTTATAGGTGTTATGGTAACAAATTATTTATTTCCGGTCTATATAAATGAGGTTTTACAAGGCGAGGGCTGGGTTTATGCATTAGAAAGTGTTATATATTGCATAGGCGCTGTTTTCGCTGGAATTATGATTCCAATAATGGTTAGAAGAACTAAAAATGAAATCGTTATTATATTTGGTGTAATTTGTTATGCTGTGGCCATCTCACTTATTCTTTTTGCTAATCTACCCTTATATCTATCTCTTATGTTTTTTCTTGCTCTTGGAAATGCTGGTGTTAGGGTGGCGAGAAATACATTATTCATGAATAGTATTCCGAACGAAATTATGGGGAGAGTAGACAGTGTATTTCGATTAGTGGGTCTATTAATGAGAGTAATTATACTATCTTTTTTTACAAAAATGGTCTCAGAAGAGAATATTGCTATTTGTTTGATTGTATTAAGCGTTATTTCCTTATTTGCGGTATTAGCTGTGTGTGTTTCTTGGAAGAAAGGAATTTATATTAGTGTTAAGCCAGAATGAAACAGTACGTTTTTTGTAGTGGCCTTGCATGGACTTCAATTTTTATGAGTCGCAGGGCTCTTTTTTGTTGATAGAATTTTGTTTAATATCAAATAAATTACAGAAATATCTCGAAATGTCTCGTAATTGATAGCAATTTGAAATTAAATGTGTAAAAATGTTTGTTAAAATAGAAATATAGGGTAAAAGTAGAGGAGGCTTGATATGGCTTATTCTTTATTAGTTATTTGAAGATACTAGTATATTGATTTATAAATAGTTGTGCATTTTCAGTTATCAAAATAAAGAAAAAGTGTATCGTAAAAAAGGGTAAATATACATAGAAAAACCTTTTAAGATAGCCACTTACATAATTGTTCTATTAAAAAGTAAATTTAAGGGGGTTTTCAATATGACATTAGAGAACCATTTAAGTAAGAAAACATATTTTAAAACATTATGTAATGAAGAAAATACGGCTACTTCAATGGAGAAGTTAGGTCAAATGTTTCTTGAGGAAAATAAAAAAGAATTTGCAGATTTATCATATATACGCTTTGCACAAGGTGAGGTTTATTATCAATATCGAGATTATGAAGCAGCCATTTTTAAATGGGAGAACATATCAAATGAGCTGGAATCTTGGGCAAAGAAAAACGTAGGAGATGCCTATTTTGAATTGAATTTATTACCTACGGCCATTGAAACATTAAAAACGATTCAAACAGATAATATCACACTTCAAACAGAAATAGACTTAAAGCTTTTTCAAATATATATTGAACAAAGCAATCATGAGCTAGCTGTCAAGCACATTAAGGCTGCTGTTTCATTGAATCCAGAATATCAACATATTACTGAGATTGCTAGAGCATACTTTGAGCAAAATAAAGATTGGGAAAACGCTGTAGAATTGGCTGTATCAGAGGCAAATCGTACGGATGATGTTTATTGGATTGATATATTAATTGATTATGCTCAAAATGGTAATACACAAAAAATTAGTCCATCCTATTTTACTTCCGTATTAGAAAATGTGCATAGAATCGACGATACACGTTTTGAGAAATTAACGTGTTCTTTATGGAAAAGTTATCAGTTTGATGATCAATATGTGCAATGGATTATAACCATTAATGAGCTATTAGCAAGTATATCTAATAATGAGTCTTCCATATGGAAAGAGCTTTCAAAAGTTTTTGAGGAAACTTTTATTGATTTAATTAGTGGTGGAAGATATGAATTAAAAGAATTGACAAGCTTTTTGCCGATGGCATTGGAGAATTGGGTAGATATAGTAAAACCTTCTCAAGGCTTAATGGCATATTCCGCATTGCTAGCTTGGAATGAATTCTTCCCTGATACGATCTCGCAACGTGCTGTTCAATTCTCAGAAAATAATATTTGGGAAAGTGCGAATAACCCTCATGTCTTAGAGGACAGTCTAGAGCTATTCTATGAACTAACTGAATGGGCTAGTGAGCAAAATGTTGAGATCACAACACGATTACGCTGGTTAATACAAGAAATATTAGATCTTACGAAACAAAATGTTTTAGTAATTGGTGTTAATAGAACGGGAAAATCTACATTTATTAATTCGGTATTAAAAGAGCAATTATTCTTAACGGAAACGAAAAATACCGTAAGAGTCAAGCATGGAGAACATATAGAAATGAATCTAGTGTCCGATCAAGAGGTGTATACAGATTCAGATTTAAACCATGTTCAAGAAATGATAAATCAAGATGAAAAACTTCATTCGACTTTTATAACTGATGTAGCTATTCCGTCAGATTTGCTTGAAAAGTATAGTGTGACTCTGATTGACACACCTGGCTTTAGAGGGAAAAAAGACGAAGAGGAAGTAACGGATTTTTTACCTTTGGCAGATAGTCTATTATTTGTGTTAGATGCTGAGGATCCATTTACAGAGCAAGAAAGAGATATATTATTAAATATTAAACAACAGGCTCCCCATCTTCCAGTTTCGTTTGTCGTGACAAAACTAGATACGATTTATAATAAACAAGAAGCTAAGAGAATGGTAGAAGAAACAAAAGAAAGAATTGCTCAATACGAGCCAAATGCGAAGGTCATTTCTTTTTCGTCTAAATATGAAATAGCAGGTCAAGAAAATGAAATGACTAATCTATTCGCTTCTCTAGTAGTACCTTCTAATCAAAAAGAAAAACGTGCAATTAAGTTGCTCCAAGTTATTCGAAGAACAATTTTTTATTTGTTACAAAAGCGTCAGGATAAAGAAATTGGACTCGAGCAAGCAATTCTTTGGAATGAAGATATGCTTAAAAAGTTAAATGGGGCCATTAATCAATTGCAGGATTACGAAAAAGAATCAGCGGATGTGGTTACGAGTAAGTATCGTCTTTTAAAATCTGATATGAAAACTGAGATGGAAGAATATATTCCGAAAATGCTCAAAGATTGTGGAGAATTGTTAAAAGAAGATAGTGACTTTAGAAAAGTTCATTTACAATTAAATGAAGAAATGAATTCAAAGATTCAACTATATATGGAAGAGCGTCTTGCTCCAAGGTTTTATCAATCGCTTCAAGAATGGATTTTAGATGCAACATCCGAATTAGAACGCTGTAAATTATTTTTTGAAGAAATGTCAGAAAGCTTTAATGGCTTATATAATGAAGAAAAAGTCAACTTGCAAGGTGACTTTAGGGTTTTAGATGATTGGAATAGAGATATTCGTCGTATGACAAGCGGAGTAAGAATTGAGAGAGAAAATATTCTGTTACGTCATACCCCATCACAATTTTTATTAAAGAGTGCAGGTAAGCTTTTTGGAGCTTTACCACAAAATAAAACGATGCTCTATAATCAATACAAGAAATTTATTGAAAATGAAAATTATGCTGAAACTACTAACTCTGTTATTTCTAAATTTATGCTTTCGTTTGAGATGTTTGAGAAAGCGATTGAAAGAGATATTCATTTATTCTTCTCGACTGCTATTAAAGAAATGGAAGATCGAGTAAAAGAAGCTCATGTGGAAATTAATACAAACGAAGAACTATTAAACGAGATGAGAGAGACTCCTGAAATTTATAAGAATGCTCTTACATTGTTTGAAATTAGACTTCGTCAATATGAATGGATGATAGGGGATTAATGATAAAAGAGGGTCCACTGAAAAGTGATAATAAATCACTTTTCAGTGGACCCTAATGTGTTTATGGGGTGAATCTTTGAGTTAAAGTAAGCCTGTGTGCTGAGGATGAAAAGTCGAGTATCCTTAACAGACTTTGCGAAAATAGTCAAAAAAGCCAATCTATCCATAGGTTTCTGGATAGATTGGCTTTTGCTAATCAGGATTCCTTATAAAGTGAAGAATAAGCAAGTTTTCTGTTCTTCTTATAGTAAGGAGTATTTACAATTTTTATTTTTGTAAAGAAGCAGCGATTTTTGCTCCAACTTCTGCATTATGCTTAACAAGAGCGATATTAGCAACTAAGCTTGTTCCCTCAGTTAATTCTTTTACTTTACCTAAAAGGAAAGGTGTTACTTTTTTACCTGTGATATTGTTTTCTTTTGCTTCTTGAAGAGCTGTTTCAATCACATTAGTAATATATGCTTCATCTAAAGCATCTGCTTCAGGAATAGGATTTGCGATGATTACTCCGCCTTCTAAACCTAAATCCCATTTTGTACGAATCATATTAGCTGCTTCTTCTGCTGTATCAACACGGAAGTTGACATTATAAGGACTAGTTCTAGTGTAGAATGCTGGAAGTACATCCGTTTCAAACCCTACAACCGGAACGCCGTATGTTTCTAAATATTCAAGAGTTAATCCGATATCTAGGATTGATTTAGCGCCTGCACATACAACAGCCACATTCGTTTGCGCTAATTCTTGTAGGTCAGCTGAGATATCCATAGTGTTTTCAGCTTCACGGTGAACCCCACCAATTCCACCAGTAACGAATACTTCGATATCAGCTAATTGAGCACAAATCATTGTAGCAGCAACTGTTGTTGCGCCATGTTTCTTTTGAGAAATAAGGTATGCAAGGTCACGACGACTAGCTTTTTCAATTTCTTTACTTTGTGCTAAAAACTCAAGTTCTTCCTCGTTAATCCCAATTTTGATAACGCCATTAATAATAGCAATGGTTGCAGGAACTGCTCCATTTTGACGAATGATCTCTTCTACTTCTTTTGCCGTTTCAACGTTTTGTGGATATGGCATACCATGTGAAATAATCGTTGATTCTAAAGCTACGATTGGTTTATTGGCTTTTTTTGCTTCTAAAACTTCTGCAGAATATTCAATATAATTTTTTAACATAAGTAATGATCTCCCTATTTAAAGTATTGTTGAACAGCATCTAAAATTAACTGTTCAGATAGATTTGAATGAACTGTTTCCTGAGACTGAAGAGTAAGTGCTGAACAAGACATACCAAGTTTACACGCTTCTTCAATGGATAATGAATGTAAATGACCATATATAATGCCTGAAACAAGTGAGTCTCCTGCTCCAGTTACATCCTTAATGTTAATCGATGGTGGTGAAAGAGTACCTGATTGCCCGTTTGAGCTGACGAAATATAGTCCATCTTTTCCTCGCGTAATCACTACATTTTCTACACCTTTTTTTAAAATAATTTCCCCAGCAATAGCTAAATCATTTTCATTAGAGATGCTCATTTTCGAAAGAGCTTCCGCTTCATCTCGATTTAATACCAACCAAGTGACCCCATGTAAATCTTCTGGGAGTTTTTTAATTTTGGGAGATGATACTGGTGTAATGCATAACGGTATGTTTGATGTATGACAGCGTTCAATAATATGCTTTAAAACAGCTGCTGGAAAATTTGTATCAAGTACAATTATTTCTGAAGAGGCGAAATATCCCCACTTTTTCTCAATATAGTCTGTTTCAACATCGTCATAAATAAACATATCAGCTAATGCTATAGCCATTTCACCATTCTTATCTAATACCGCCGTATAGGTCCCCGTGGAGGCATTAGGCTTTATGTGAGACGGTGAGACATCAACAAAGGCTTTTGTGTAATCTAAAAGCCACTCTCCTTCTTGGTCTTTTCCAACGACAGTCAATAGAGCCGTTTGACAACCTAATTTTCCAAGGTTTTCAGCAATATTTCGAGCAACTCCACCTGGTGATTGAGAGCTTTCAGCTGGATTAGATGTTCCAAATTCTAATGTTTCTAGAGCATGTATCTTTCGATCGACATTTGCTCCACCAATACAAAGAACTTCTTTTTTGTTAGGAAGTATGTAGGCCCTGCCTAGTAAATATCCTTCTTTTGTTAAAGAAGATATATAGCCGGCAACAGCTGAACGTGAAAGTCCAGTTTTTTCTGAAAGCTCATTTTGTGTAACAAAAGGATTTTCCTTAATTAATTGCACAATGAGAGATTCTTTTTCATTCATTGGAAATTCCGCCTATCATTAAACTTTTGTTTTAATAATAAACATTTGTTTGAAAATTTGCAAGTGGATATATATGGTTGTATGTTGTTTTCCTTCTCTATCCATACTAGACATATAAAGTTATACATGTAGTTTTTTCTTGATTTCTTTAAATGCCATTTTTTTATGAATGGAAGCTCTGTAAAAGGGAACAGCTAGCACGAGAATGAAAGCTGTCTCCATTACCTTGGTTTTTCAGAGGTCTACATCCATACCACTTCAAATGCACCATTACTCTTTTATAACAATGCTTAAGAATAAGAAATGTTAGTGGGGTGATAATATGGAACAAATTATATACCTAAGAATGCGGAACCGAATCAAAGTAAATGGTGGGCAACAAATATTTATCAAAGACGTTGCAAAAATTATTGGTCCTAAAGAGAAATTATTAGCGATAGGAGATATTCATTTATATGAGATAACCAAAAAGGATCGAAATATTGTCATTATTGATTTTATCCAGGTAATAGAAAAAATTTTAGAAGTATATCCACAACTTGAAGTTCAGGGGATTGGTACTGCCCAATCTATTATTGAAGTAAAAGTAAAAAAGCGGAATTTTGATGTCATATTTTTTATTTTAGTATGGTTGCTTTTGTTTATTGGAGCTGCTTTAACAATTATGAATTTTCATGAAGATGTCAGTATGCCAGCAGTGCATAAAAAATTATACACATTATTAACTGGAAAAGTTGTCGAGAAACCGCTGATTTTACAAATACCATATAGCTTAGGTTTAGGTGTAGGTATGATCTTATTCTTTAATCATTTTTTTAAGAAACGCTTTAATGAGGAGCCAAGTCCGTTAGAGGTAGAAATGTTCAATTATCAACAAGATTTAGATCAATATGTCATGATGAATGAAAATAAAGAAAGTATGGTTGAAATCGATGACCATTCTAATCGTTAGTATTCTTTTTATTGGTCTATCTGGTGGTTTTGCTGTTGGAGCTGGTTTTGTTGCTTTTTTAACCGTTTTAGGTGTCATCCCTCGCTTAACTCAATTGACAAAAACACAATCTAAAATTCGTTATTATGAATTTGCTGTCGTACTCGGAGTTGTAATGGGTGGTTGGTTTAGTTTAAATGAAGCGTACTTTTCAATCCCGCTATTATTGATTGCCTTTATAGGGGCATTAAGTGGCATTTTTAATGGTATGTTGGCAGCAGCTCTTACCGAAGTTTTAAATGTATTACCGATATTAGCAAAAAGAATTGGCGTTCAAGAAAAAATCATTTATTTATTGATGGCGTTAGTTTTAGGGAAAATTTTTGGTTCATTATTTCAATGGCTGTATTTTGTCGATTTGTAAACAAAATGAAAGGAATAACCATAATGAGCAAGAAGTCTAAGGTCATATTAATTACGGATGGCGATGAATATGCAAAACGTACAGTAGAACTTGTTGCTAAAGAAGTAGGAGGAAGATGTATTTCTCATTCACAAGGAAACCCAACCCATATTACGGGACCAAAGCTTGTGGAACTAATTAAACAAGCGAAACATGATCCGGTATTAGTTATGGTAGACGATAGTGGTTTTGTAGGTGAAGGCTCTGGAGAAAGAGTTATGAAATATTTAGTGAAGAATACAGAAATTGAAATATTAGGCATTATTGCTGTTGCATCAAAAACAAGGCAAAGAGAATGGACAAAGGTAGATGTCTGCATTGATCGAGATGGTAATTTAACACCGTATGGAGTAGATAAGTATGGTTTAGCTGAAATGGAAATCGGTCGAATTACAGGAGATACGGTATATAACATTGATTCTCTACATGTTCCTATTGTTGTCGGGATAGGAGATATCGGTAAGATGGCGATGCAAGATGATTATAAAAAAGGATCTCCTATAACAAAGCTTGCTGTTGAATTAATTCTTGAAAGGAGCGGATATAATGACAACAAAAAGTGAAGAGAAGAAACCCTTACCTAAGAAACTAGAAGAAACTGAACAATTCATGAAAGAACATGTTGGATTAGGGGTTAGTTTTGATTTAGGAGTGCGTAAATTCAAAGTATTAAAAAAAGATGTCAATTTATACTATGTTAATGGACTATGCGATACGAACTTCATCATTCATCTTTTAGAAGAATTAGTAGAATTAAATGATCATGAAAGAATGAATCACAATATTTTTTCCATCATAGAAAACCGTTTAGTAAATCAATCTGTTGCAACGATACATACAATAGATGAATTGGTGGATCAAGTATTAACGGGTTTGGTTGTTTTCTTGGTAGAAGGAGAAACAAAAGGTCTAGTAGTCGATGTTAGAAGTTATCCAGGGCGGACACCTCAAGAACCTGACACAGAAAAGGTTGTAAGGGGGTCTCGAGATGGTTATGTAGAAAATATTATTATTAATACAGCTTTAACAAGAAGAAGAATACATGATGAAAGACTACGTTTCGAAATTATTAAAGTAGGAGAACGTTCTAAAACCGATGTAGCAATAGGGTATATTAAAGACGTTGCAAACCCAGATCTAGTAGAAACGATACGGAAAAAAATTGAGTCAATAAAAGTTGATGGTTTAACGATGGCGGATAAGACGGTAGAAGAATTTATGGTTAAACAAGGCTATGACCCGTATCCACTAGTAAGGTATACAGAGAGAGCGGATGTTGGAGCGACTCACTTATTAGAAGGACATGTTTTAATTTATGTAGATACTTCTCCTAGTGTTATTATCACTCCTACTACGTATTTTCATCATGTTCAGCATGCGGAAGAATATAGACAATCACCTGCTGTCGGAACGTTTGTTAGATGGATTCGTTTTTTAGGGATTTTTACATCGGTATTTTTACTGCCATTATGGTATTTATTTGTGATAGAGCCAAATATGCTTCCAGCGAGTTTATCTTTTATTGGACCGAATGATGAAACAAATATTCCAATACTTATTCAAATTATTATCGCGGATATTGGTGTGGAATTTTTAAGGTTAGCCGCCATTCATACGCCTACACCACTTTCAACTGCCATGGGCTTAGTTGCAGCTGTTTTGATAGGTCAAATTGCTATTGATGTAGGTCTTTTTGTTGGAGAGGTTATTTTATATGTAGCAGTTGTAACGTTAGGAACATTTGCAACACCAAGCTTGGAATTAAGTGTTGCGAACAAGCTAGCAAGGTTATATTTAGTTTTTTGTGTCGCTCTTTTCCATGCACCTGGATTTGTTGTAGGTACTACCATTTATATCTTGTATTTGGCTCGGATTAAATCATTAGAAACACCGTATTTATGGCCATTACTTCCATTTAATCCAGCTGCCTTTATGCAAATCTTAGTAAGAAAATCAGTACCAGGTTCTAAAATTCGCCCAAGTATAGTACATCCGAGGAATCGCTTCAAGCAACCTGAAAATTCGTAATCCATCCCTTGAAGTTGTATTAATATTATGTTAATTTAATAATTATTTAGCAACTATTAAAAAGGCAGGTCATCGTGATTTCTGCCTATTTTCTTTTACATTTGTCAAATTATCTAATGAATCAAGCGTTAAAAGAAGGGATGAGGATCATGTATTTTTACGGAACAAGTAGAACAAACAGCAAAGGACATCTTGAAATAGGGGGAAAAGATACTGTTGAGCTAGCACAAAGCTATGGAACGCCATTATATGTCTATGATGTAGCCCTAATTAGAGAAAGAGCCAAAGGATTTAAGCAAACTTTTGAGAAATTGGGAGTATCATCACAAGTAGCATACGCTAGTAAAGCATTTTCATCCATTGCAATGATTCAATTAGCTGAAGAAGAAGGCTTATCATTAGATGTTGTTTCTGCAGGAGAATTGTATACAGCGCTTGCAGCCGGTTTTCCAAAAGAAAAAATTCACTTTCATGGAAATAATAAAAGTGAAGAAGAGTTATTAATGGCAATAGAAGAGAATATCGGATGTATAGTAGTTGATAACGATCGTGAATTATTCGTATTAGCAGAAATGTGTGAAAGAAAAAATAAAAAAATGTCTATATTACTGCGAGTAACACCAGGTGTTGAAGCCCATACCCACGATTATATTGTAACAGGTCAAGAAGATTCTAAATTCGGCTTTCATTTAGAAAATGGACAAGCTGAAAAAGCAATGTTATTCGCACAAAATCATCCATTTATTGATTTATTAGGTTTGCACTGTCATATTGGTTCGCAAATTTTTGAAACAGCTGGCTTTTTATTAGCAGCCGATAAATTAATGGGGAAATTAAAAGAATGGTTCAATCAATACCAATTCCAAGCAAAAGTTCTTAATTTAGGTGGCGGATTCGGTATTCGATATACTTCAGAAGATTCACCTCTACCTCCAGCAGATTATGTAGAAGAAATTGTGAAAGAAGTTAAGAAGCAATCTGAAAGCTTAGGGATTCCTGTACCCGAAATATGGATTGAGCCTGGTCGTTCGTTAGTAGGGGATGCAGGTACAACTCTTTATAAAATAGGCAATTATAAAGAAATACCTGATGTAAGAAAATATGTAGCGATTGATGGTGGAATGAGTGATAATATTCGTCCCGCATTATATGACGCAAAGTACGATGCTGTGCTAGCAAATCGTATGGAAGATGAAGTCGAAGAAACAGTATCAATTGCTGGAAAATGCTGTGAAAGCGGAGATATGCTCATATGGGATCTTCCACTTCCTAAAGCAAAAGCAAATGATATTTTAGCTGTATTTTGTACAGGTGCGTATGGATATGCTATGTCGAATAATTACAATCGAATTCCGAGACCGGCAGTTGTATTTGTGGAAAATAGTGAAGCAAAACTTGTGATTAAAAGAGAAACACTGCAAGATATCATTAAACTAGATTTGCCATTAGGGGAAAAAGTCAATAAATAACGGATTTGAAAGTGTTCAAAATAATAGAGGTGTCTAAAAGTGATTAAACAAACGTTTTAGACACCTCTTTATTTTAATTTACGATATAAATGTTACGAAAATCGATAATCTAATCTACTTTAAATGAGTTTATCTAACGGTAAACTCCGTAATTTCACGAATACTGATTATTACTTCTGCGAACGTTTCCGTTTGTGTTTGATTGTTACAAGTACAAATTTGTTTAGCAGGAGTATTTGGGTTACCTGGAGTATTTCCTAAAATAAGAACATTGTTCCTTACTTCTCTTATAGTACCGAAAGCACGGTTACCATTTCTTTCATAAATAACAACGTCAAGTCCTATTCTATTTCTTAGTTGTCTTGCTAATCCTTCGGAACTTTGAGAGTTACTTTCTTGACTTGCAAGATAATCCTCGTAATCATTAATTCGAGACATTAAACATCAACCTACCTTTAAGAGTATTTTAATAGTATTTGTAAGTTAATATATTCACAGAAATTCGATTTAGCTTATACATTTGTCTCTGATGAAGAATATTTTTTACTATATTAATGATCTTTCAGAGTTTCACAATATGAAAAGTAGCCGACATAGTTTTTATTTATACCAAGCAGTATGTATAGATAAGCAAAACCCCAGGATCATATATTATCCTGAGGTGTGATTGTAAAGCTATAATAGTTTTCTATTTAAGAAAATAATGATTTGATTGCATCGATAATGCTTACAAAGAAAGCTTTCACTTTATCAAGAAAGCCTTGACCTTCTTCAGATTGGAAAAACTCAGTTAGTTTTTCCTTGGCTTTATTCAATTGGTCACCAACAGCGTTCCAATCAATATTTAAATCTTTTAACTTGTTAAATAAATCTACTAAGCTTTGTTTTTGTTCGTCTGTTAATGAAATGTTTAAATCCTGTGCTGCTTGATCTACTACTTCTTTTACTTCAGCTTCCGTCTGTGGCTTGTTTTCTGAAATGCCTTCTTTAATTTTTGTCATTAGAGCTGAAGCTTCATCAGTTCCAATTTGATCTCCAAGTTTTGCTGCTGTAACCATTTCTTCATTTGCCGCTTGTTTGACCTCTTCAGGAATAGCTTTATCTGCCGTTACTTCATAGGCTTTAATAATACCTGTTAAAGCTGCAGTTCCTGAAACTTCAAATGGAGCTGTTACATATATTTCAGCATCTTTAACACCTGCGGTAGCAAGGGCATTAATAAACATTTCTTCACTAACCCAGTTAATGTTATTTGTTTTTACAATTAAACCAGAGTTCTTTTTACCTAGAGTAATTTTTGATGATGAAATAGCTTTTGTGCCAATTAATCTTTTAGAAATGTAATCTCCTAAATATTCATGTTCTTCAGCATTTGAAACTGTTACGATTTCAACATCCGCAGGAACATCCATTTCTTTTAGCAACTGATCCTTTTGTTGAGCCGTTAAATTTTCTCCTAATGTGACGATAACATCGCCAGCTTGAGCATCAGCGAATGCTTGTATTGGAAGAAGTAATAGACATAACATCGTAATTGTTAATATAAATTTTTTACTCATTCGTTTCATGTATTTAACCTCCTATTACCTTATAGACGAATGTGATTAGAAAAAAGATGCACTTTGTCAAAAAAAGTTCATCTTTTTTTGAAGTAGACAATCACTAATCAAGCATAATGAATTGAACCTAATAAATCAATATGGCTGTAGATGTATTATTTCCTAAACTCTCTACATAATTGATGAAATATTTATTTTTTTGATATTATTTTTTATATTCAGTTATGGTAGTATTAAATTGTTGTGATAATGAAGTAAGCGTTTTAACAATTACTATTGTTTATGTCTTATTCTATTGATTAAGTGACTTATTTGTTGTGAAAAGTATGGATAGTAGTATTTAATGTATGATAATAGGTTATGAATAGAATACCTAAAAGAGTACAAGTTGATTGAAGGTCTTTTTTTTTGTAAAATGTATACATAATATTAAATCAATTATGTACTAAAAAATGTTCTTCAATATAAAGAGGTAAGAATATGCTGATACGATATAAAAAGAATTTAGAGAAAATAGCCATGGGTTTATTATCATTTATGCCGAATGAAAAAGATGTTAAGAAACTTCAAGCTACTATAAAGCAATATGAGTCTTTAGACGATTGGCAGCTGTTTTTATGGAAAGAAGACGATGATATTATTGGTGTGATTGGGATCATTCTTGATTCAAGTAACAAAATTACTATACAACATATTACCGTTAATCCTTCTTTTAGATATCAAGGAATCGGGAAAAAGATGCTTCTTCAAATTGAAGAGATGTATAGTGATAAACAAATAGAAGCGACAGATTTAACAACGGGCTTCTTGGAAAAGTGTTTAGTCGATGAAGAAAGAGAACCAAAATAGGCTGGTTTAAATGTCAGGCGAAATCTTTATGATTTCGCCTTTTTCTTGTGTAGATCTGACATATATTACTGTTAATTTATAAGAAATAATAAACGGGTGGAATTCTGTGAAAATCCTATATGAACTAGTAGGCTAGGCATTCGTCTATGAAATAAGAAAAGACAGCATTGGCAACAATGACCAGGAGATTGAGAAGTCAGTTTCAGGCAAACCTCATGACGTATATAAAAATATATAAAAGCCCTCCTAGTGAAAACATTTCAGGAGGGCTTTTACTGTCATTCATTTAAAATGGCTGTTTTCTTTTCGTAGTTCTTTTTGATATTCGCGCTCTTTAATTACTTCACTTCGATCTCTTAACATATGACGATGAATAATCCTATCATCTATTATGTGCTGCTTACTCCATGGCAAGCCTTTAGAATTACATTCTATTCGGCATAATTGTAATAATTGATCATTGTTTATTGGAAGGTTAAAGCTTTCGTAGCTTTTCCCATTTTGTATATTTAATAAGCAAGCATTCATACATGTAAGAAGTTGAGCATAACTAAGACCTAAGGATGTAATAATCTCTGGAGTGATATTTTCCATTATGGTAATAGCTTTTTTCATCGATTTTTCTGCACCAATAAAATTTTCTCTTCGATGATGATAGGCGGAAACAGCAAGTAAAATAAAACCTACCCAATGAGATTTTTTGTTTCGAGGATCAACCTCTTTCCAATATTCTTCTAAAATTTCATGACACTCAAAATAGTCACGACTTCCATGGAATTGTACAAGGTATGAGACAAATTCTGCTGGGAAAGTCATATTATCACTCCTCTCCTTGAAATTGTAGCAAATATTTACCTGTAAAGAAATAAATTTACTGTAGAAGGTGTCATATCAAACGCGCTGGTCATTCACTTGATATACTCAGGACATAAGCTACCCGTTTTCGACAATCAAACACGAAGTTGTTCCAGCATATGAATGATGCTGATCGAGAATTACAAGCCACTGTAGCATTTGTTTTGTGTGGCTGTTTTCTAAAAGTTTGTTGTTATCAATACCATATGGAGAGAGCGGCTAGACAAGTGAGACGCAACAGCTTATGAACCAAGAATCCGCCTCTCTGCGGTATTCCACTCGGTTCTCAGTCTATATTTGTTACTGGTTCATAGGCAACTTTAAAAATAGCCTTATGTAAAAAGACCCGGTTATTGTTTACCGGGTAAAAAAGAGTTAGCAAATCCAAGCTGCACCAACAATTATTAAAAGAATAAAAAGTGTTACAATAAGCGCAAATCCGCTTACGTTACCTCCACCACAACATCCATCACTCATATAAATACCTCCTTAAAAGGTTTACTTCTCTGTCAGCATATGAATCAACTCGATAAAACGTATAGGCTATTGCCTATAATATAATGATTTCTCTTTGAAATTATATTGGATAAACGATGGAAATCATCTATACTAAGATTTATACAGTAATAAAATGTAATGGTGGTATAATTAATGATTTATAACGTGAAAATTGATGCTTTCGAAGGTCCGCTTGACTTACTATTGCATTTAATCCACACATTGGAAATTGATATATATGATATTCCGGTTGCTGAAATAACCGAACAGTATTTGTTATACATTCATACTATGAAGGAACTAGAGCTCAATGTTGCAAGCGAGTATTTAGTAATGGCAGCCACTTTATTAGCAATCAAAAGCAAAATGCTTTTACCAAAATATGAAGATGAACTAGAAGAAGAAAATGATTTTTCATATGAGGAAGATCCTCGAGATGAACTAGTAGAAAAACTAATCGAGTATAAAAAGTATAAACAAGCAGCAGTTGAATTAAAATCGCTTGAGGAAGAAAGAAGCCTTATGTTCTCAAAACCACCAAGTGATTTAACTTATTTATTGAAGGAATTAGAACCTCAAAAGGTAGATATTAATGTCTCGATATATGATATGCTTGGCGCTTATCATAAGTTATTACGTCGAAAAAAATTACAAAAGCCATTACATACAAAAGTGGCAAGGCAAGAAATATCTATTGAAAATAGAATGAATGAAATTCTACATGAAGTACGTTCCATTTCAGGAAGAGTGAGTTTTTTTAAGCTGTTCCCATATCAAGATAAAGAGCATATTGTCATTACATTTTTGGCGATATTAGAATTGCTTAAACGCGATGAAATATACGCTGAACAAGAGAATAATTTTGCTGATTTATTTATTGCTAACAAGGAAGGTGTAATGACAAATGGATAAAAAAGAAACCTATGGAATATTAGAAGCATTGTTATTTGCTGCTGGTGATGAAGGTATCTCGTTACAACAAATAACAACTGTGCTAGATGTTACCGTGTTGGAGGCAACAAGCCTTTTAGAATCATTAAAGGAACAATATAAAAAGAAAGAAAGAGGCTTAATGATTATAGAAGTTGGTGGTGTATTTCAGCTCGTTACAAAAAAGAAACACTCAGGTTACTTAAAGAAGCTAGTTGAATCACCAGGAAGCGCTATTCTTTCACAGGCAGCTTTAGAAACGTTAGCAATCATTGCCTATAAGCAGCCAATTACAAGAGCTGAAATCGAAGAAATTCGAGGTGTGAAAACGGATCGATCACTACAAACCTTAACTGCAAAAGCATTAATTAAGGAAGTAGGCAGAGTAGATGGTCCCGGCAGAGCCATTTTGTATGGAACTACGAAAGAGTTTTTAGATTGTTTCGGGTTAAATACTATTCAAGAATTACCTCCGTTAGATGATTTGCCAGACGATTCAACTGATGAAGAAGCAGATTTGTTTTTCGGATTGCCTAATTAAACAGATAACGTTTACTAGAAATTATAGGTATGACAGAACTTTCCATCTTGTGGTAATATGAGATGGAAAGTTCTATTCATCTAGAATATTTTCTTCGTTCTATCATTCTTTTCGTATTAGAAAGTAATGTTGGAGGGATTTTATTGTTAATAAAGGAATGTAAGGGATATGAGTTAGAAAAAGAAAAAACAAATTCTCCAGAAGATAATTTTACTAGATCAGAAGTTATTTATATGGAAAATGGTCAAGAAAAAAAGCTACATGTACTATATGTTAGATTTTTTGAAGAATCATTTGAACAGTATGTACCTTATACGTCCAATCCGCTTTTTAAAGTGGGTGAAAGAGATATTTACTTTAAGGACATAGTGGCGTTAGTTTGTTTATTGCACAATCCGAGTAATTATCAACGTAAGAGAATTTTTATTAGTTCACAGCTTGAATTCGCGAAATATTTTAAAGATATAGATTTTGAGAAAGTTGAATTATTGGTCAAACAAACTGTAGACTAAATAATAAAGATATAGGAAAATCAATTATCATTTTAAGTGGGGGAATTCAAAATGGGAAATACAATCGTTAAGACACAGCTTGAGGAAGTAACAAAGTTTTTAGCATCTACTGTAACTGTTTTAGAAGAGTATATCAATAAAACGACAATCAGTAGCCTTCAAGAAGAGCAAAGTGGAGATGAACATTATTATAAAAGCTTACTTGCAAATTTGCGAAGATTAGAAGTGTTTTGTGCTGAAGGCTATGAAGCTTGTAAAATCATAGTGAGTAACGAAGTATTTCATAAAGGTGCAGCTGAAAAAACACTTTATAAGATATATCATCAGTGTATTGAAGAATTTTTCTCTCCAAAAAATGATGCATGGTTTGAAGATAGTCGTTCAGCTTATACAGGAAGAAATTCAATCAAATTTCATAAAGAAATTGCTGTTTCATTTTCAACATTGATTAAACAGCTTGAAAGTGGATTTCAGACTATACGAGAAGAACTAGAGTACTACGAAACAGATTATCGAACAAAAATGTTACAGTCTAAGTAGAACAAAATCATTTTAAATAGGTTGTCTAATAAAACTTACATTTGAGACGTAGTTCTAAGAGTGAATATTTTCTTTAAGAACTACGTCTTCTTTGTTAGTTAAAACCCGAATGATAACGATCACTATTTATAGCGCATAGCAGAGGCTTTTCTAAGAAATGAGAAATACATCAATAAATGAAGTGTTTTCAATATATAAGCGTCTTATAAAGCATAGGAGACTCAGCGCCCGTGCAGTGGAAAATGAGCATTCTGAGCGGAATTCAATTCAGCCCATATTCGTTACTTGTTCATAGGCAACAAAGCATGTGAAAACAGTCTTTTGTGAAAGCAAAGATATAAAGCTAAACACATAATATAAACGCGAAACATCCGCTTTTATTTAGAAGTAAGAATAAACGTAAAACAAAACATACTTTTTTAAAATCATACAAAATGAAGCGTAGAGGCGTTTAAAAAGGGATTGAAAAGCCCTTTTTAAACAGCCTCTTTTTTTTTCTGGAAGAACTTATTTATTCATGTTTTTTTCTTTCCTTTCATAAAAGTAGAAAAGGAGGCTGATATTATGATGTATTTTATTGAATATGTGAAACAAGTAAAAAGTTGGATTACTGAGGTTAAGCGTTATTCCGGAGGAAAAGATGTTAAAAGTGAAGAGCTTGAAAGAAGTATAGAAGGGGTTGAGGCCTGCATTAGCCAATTAAATGAAGACGACTTGCGAGAAATGGATATTATCCATTTGCAATCTTTAGTTAACCAAACAAATACATTTTTAATGGATGATGACGAAACGAGACAATTATTTGTTCCAATTGGTCAACATACCTTACCTCCACTGCCCTATGGATATAATGCTCTAGAGCCATACATTTCTGAAGAAATTATGAGGTTACACCATGACAAGCATCATCAATCTTATGTAGATGGCTTAAATAAGGCCGAAAAGAAAATGCAGGAAGCTCGCCAAACAGATGATTTTTCACTGTTGAAGCATTTGGAACGAGAAGCGGCTTTCCATGGTTCTGGCCATTATTTGCATACGATTTTTTGGGAGATTATGAGACCGAACGGTGGCGGTGAACCAAAAGGAGCATTGTTGCAGCAAATCATTAAGGATTTTGGAAGTTATAAAGCATTTAAAAAACAATTCTCTGAAGCAGCCAAGCAAGTAGAAGGGGTTGGTTGGGCCATACTAGTCTGGTCCCCTCGTTCTAGAAGGCTTGAGATACTTCAAAGTGAACGGCATATGCTCTTAACTCAATGGGATACTATTCCACTACTAGTTTTAGATGTATGGGAGCATGCCTACTATTTACAGTATAAAAATAAGCGTGGAGATTATGTGGACCAATGGTGGAATATTGTGAATTGGCCAGCTGTCGCAATTCGTTTTCAAAAGGCACAGAAGTTACAATGGTCTCCATATTAAAAAATTTTTAGTCTGTTAAAAAAGGCTTCTTTTCTCTTTTGACAGACTATTAGTTTTTAAGGTTTTTTTAATTTTAAAAAAAGTGATTGATTTTTTACAGTAACCTCTTGTCATAACACTTGTCCTTTTGCATAGACTTGTACAAAACAAGAAAAGGATGAGGTCCTTCATGCACATAAAAAAGCTACTAATTATGCTGGTTACTTCACTATTAGTTTCCACGCTAATCCCCATCATACATACAAAAGCAGCTTCTGTAAGTGCGGTTAATGCTGTCTTAATGGAGCAAGTAAGTGGGAGAGTACTGTTCGAAAAAGAAGCACATCAAAAGCAGCGTATTGCGAGTATAACAAAAATTATGACAGCTATTTTAGCAATTGAATCTGGTAAGCTAAATGACATGGTAACAGTAAGCGGAAACGCATTTGGTACCGAAGGATCTTCATTGTTTTTAAAGCAAGGTCAAAAAATGAAGCTTGAAGATTTGGTCTATGGTTTAATGTTACGATCCGGAAATGATGCAGCAGTAGCAATAGCAGAGCATGTAGGAGGAAGCTTGGATGGATTTGTCCTTCTAATGAATCAAAAAGCTGAAGAAATTGGGATGGAAAATACATCATTTACCAATCCTCATGGTTTAGATAATACTAAGAATCATTATTCCACTGCCTACGATATGGCTCTATTAACAAGGTATGCCATGAATAATCCGAAATTCGCTGAAATATCTGGAACAAAAAATCATAGAGCACCAAACTTAGAAGAAGACTGGAACTACTCTTGGACAAATAAAAACAAAATGTTGAAATTATATAAATATTCCACTGGAGGAAAGACGGGATTCACGAAATTAGCGCGACGCACACTCGTTTCTACAGCTGAAAAGGATGGATTATCTTTAATAGCGGTTACTTTAAATGATTCAGATGATTGGAATGATCACATGAATCTATTTGATCAAGGTTTCAAAAAATATCAATTAACAGAAATTCTACCTTCGGGGCAAATGAAAAAAATTAAGAATCGTTTTTATAAGAATAAGATTGCAATTCACTCTGCTTTTTTATACCCATTAACTAAAAAGGAACAAAAGCGAGTTAGTATTGAAATTCAATTGTTTAAACCAAAAAAGAGCTGGAAAGATGAAAATCATATACCTGAAAAGGTTGGAAAAGCTTATATCATGCTTGGAAGTAAGGTAATAGGTCAACGAAATATATTTTATAGTGAAAAAAAACATGCTGAACAAACGAGTTTTATTCAGCATTGGAGCAATATTTTGTTTATGATGTTGGATTTGAAGCACAATGGTTAATTATATATGGGTAGGCATGTTAATAATAGGTTTCGTTTTTGCTCTTTTCAATGGAACAATTGATCAAGTGAATGTTGCTCTTTTTAAAGCGGCAAAGGATGCTGTAACTATATGTTTTGGATTAATTAGTGTTTTGGTATTTTGGCTTGGCTTAATGAAAATAGCTGAAGAATCGGGGCTGTTAAAGAAGATGACCTCTTTATTTAAGCCGTTTATCGCGAAGTTATTTCCTGATGTTCCTTCGAATCATCCAGCTCTTGGCTATATCCTATCAAATATGATGGCAAATATATTTGGATTAGGGAATGCTGCAACACCTCTTGGAATTAAGGCAATGGAACAATTAAAAGTCTTGAATAATGGTAGAAATGAAGCAAGTCGCTCTATGATCACCTTTTTAGCGATCAATACTTCATGTATTACATTAATACCAACAACGGTAATCGCTATTAGAATTACTCATCATTCAGCTTCCCCGACGGATATTGTACTGCCAACTATCTTAGCGACTATTATTTCTATGATTGGTGGTATATTAATTGATCGTTTATTTTATTTGCGAAGGAAACGTAAGGGAGGTGGCTAAATGTGCAATGGTTTATTTCAATCTCAGCGTGGATTCTACCCGTTTTAATAGCAAGTATATTGCTATATGGTTTAATAAAGAAAGTTCCTACTTATGAAACTTTTGTAGAGGGTGGTAAAGAAGGAATTACGATTTCATTTGAAATTATTCCATATCTAGTAGGTATGCTAGTGGCCATTGCCGTTTTTCGAGCTTCTGGAGCAATGGATGCATTTGTTCATTTGGTAAAGCCAATCTTTTCGATATTCGGAGTTCCTTCAGAAATTGTTCCTTTAGCAATCATTCGCCCTATTTCAGGAAATGCCGCCTTAGGTTTAACAAGTGATTTAATGGCAACCTATGGCGTAGATTCATACATAGGTCGTTTAGCGGCAACTATACAAGGGAGTGCCGATACAACTTTTTATGTTTTAACAGTCTATTTCGGAGCAGTAGGAATCAAAAAAATGGGAGATGCACTAAAGGTAGGATTACTAGCTGATTTAGTAGGGTTTATTGCTGCTATTGTTGTTGTAATTATCATTTTTGGTTATTAAAAAGGATGTCTCAAAGATGCTACTTTTGTTGACATCTTTTTTTATTGTCTGAAAAATTCAATCAGGTAGATTAGTATGAGGTAGGTTAAAAGGTAATGCTATAAGAGATAGCTTATTTTTTGTTGTTCTTAAAAATTCGTTATCTTTTACTCTTTACTTTGAACAATCGAACACGTTAAAAAAGATAGATTATTCTGTCTTTTTGTTTATTTGAAAGAAAACTTTTTCTTTTGTGTAGGAATATGACATAATTGTATATCGCTTGTTTATTTTTCTGGCAACAAGTAATATGTAAGAGGTGATAAATAATGGAAAGATTACAAAAAGTAATTGCACACTCTGGAGTAGCTTCAAGGAGAAAAGCAGAAGAATTAATAGTTGAAGGTAAAGTTAAAGTGAACGGACAAGTAGTTCGTACTTTAGGTACGAAAGTTGGTCCAAATGATAAAGTAGAAGTAAATGGTGTACCATTAGAAAATGAAGCACCAGTATATTTTATGCTAAATAAACCTAGAGGTGTTATTTCAGCTGTTCAAGATGATAAAAATCGAAAAGTTGTTACGGATTTCTTTCCGATGATAGAAGAAAGAATATACCCGATTGGTCGATTAGATTATGACACATCGGGCTTGTTGTTATTAACAAATGATGGCGAGTTTGCTAATCAATTAATGCACCCTAAGAATGAAGTAGAAAAAATCTACATCGCCAAAGTGAAAGGAATTCCTTTAAGAGAGCAGCTGAAGAAGTTACAGAAAGGTATCAAGCTTGAAGATGGAATGACTGCGCCTGCTAATGTTAAGTTTATTTCAGCCGATAAAAAGAAAAATACGGCAATTATTCAAATTGGCATTCACGAAGGAAGAAATAGACAGGTTAGAAGAATGTTTGAAGCAATTGGGCACCCAGTTATGAAACTTAAACGAGAACAGTATGCATTCCTTACTTTGAAAGGTTTAAAACCTGGTGATGCAAGAGAATTGACTCCTCATGAAGTTAAACAATTACGCGTATTAGCTACAAATATTCGTAAAAAATAGAAAATTTTCACATAAGGTTCATTATTGTAAACAATTTCATGATGTTGTTAAATGATATAATGGGGTTAACTGGTAATAAGGGGGAGAAGAATGGGGGCAAAGAAACGACGGCTAATCATGAGAACGGTGATTCTTGTCGTATTAGGGATGGCACTTGCGTACACTTTTTATGCTAAATTAACGAAAGATGAAAATAAAGTCGTACAGATTGACAAAGAAGTGCCTGACTTTGTTTTAACAGATTTAAATGGAGAAACACATCGACTCTCGGATTACAGAGGGCAAGGGGTATTGTTAAATTTCTGGGGCACGTGGTGTAAACCATGTGAAGCAGAAATGCCATACATAAATAATCAGTATAATGAATATAAGGACAAAGGTGTACAAGTTTTAGCAGTCAATATTGGAGAAACTGAGTTGGCAGTGAAAAATTTTGCAAATAAATACGGCTTGGAATTTCCTATCGTCTTAGATAAAAAGAAAGAAGTGATGGAATATTACGGCGTTGGTACTCTTCCAGCAACATATTTAATCGACCAAGATGGAAAACTAGTGGATATTATAGTGGAAAGTCTGACAGAAGATAAAATAAAGGGGTTAATGGAAGCAATTAAACCATAAACAATGGGGAGTTAAAACATGAAAGAAGTGAAATGTGAGTGCGGGCATGTAAATCCACACGGAACGATTTTATGTGAATCATGTGGAATATTGCTAGCAGAAGACAAAGATAATCAACTTGTTGACATGCGCTACGAGGGGACAGCAAGGAGATCTCAAACGTATAAAAAAACAATCATTGATCAAATATGGAATTTTTTTTCGTCTGTTAAAGTCGGAGTTTGGCTTATTATTATTACACTTATCGCATCAGCGTTAGGAACTATTTTTCCTCAAGAAATGTACATACCTTCAACCATACCTGCAAAAGATTATTATCAACAAGAATATGGATTTTTAGGAGAAATCTTTTATACTTTAGGTTTCCATAATTTATATGATTCTCTATGGTATAGAACTTTGGTTTTCTCTATAGGTGTTTCTTTAGTAATCTGTAGTTTAGACCGTTTTATTCCTCTATATCGAGCGTTAAAAACACAAAGAGTAGACCGAAATGAGAGCTTTTTAAAGAGACAAAGAGTATATGGTGAAACAATAGTAGAAGATCAAGAGATTGATTTAGAAGCGTTTAAGGCTCGTTTAAAAGAACGCAAATACAAAGTGAAAGAAGTTAATAATAGTATTCTCGCAGAAAAAGCAAGATTTTCTCGTTGGGGTCCATATGTGAATCATATTGGATTAATCATTTTCCTTATAGGAGTGCTTTTACGCTCTGTTCCTGGTATGTATTATGACAAGCTTCTCTGGGTTAGGGAAGGAGAAACAATGGAGATACCTGGAACTAAGGGGAAATATTTTGTAGAAAATAAACAATTTACATTAGAAGTATATGATAAAGAACAAGAAAAAGAAGTCTTTGCAGAAGCGATCGATAAATCCGGATCAGTAGCAAAAAACTTTCAAACAGATGCCATTTTATATGAACGAGTTGGCAAACAAATACCAGGTGAAAAGCCACAATTGAAGAAAGTAAAAGAGCATTTTATTCGTGTGAACCAGCCCTTAAAGGTAGATCGCATCGCTTTATATCAAGTTACATACAAGTTAGATGAGCTAAGTAAAATGTCTTTCCATCTGACTGAAAAGAAATCAGGGAAAGACCTAGGCTTAGTTACCATTGATTTGAATAATCCAGAAAAAAAATATAAAGTTGCCAATGACTATTCTATAGAACTAGTAAATTATTATCCGGATTTTGAAATGGATGAAAAAGGGGAGCCTAAAACAAAATCACCTGTACCTAATAATCCAGCATTTGTCTTTAAGATGATGGGACCAGAAAATCCAAAAGGTGATGTAAGTTTCGTAGCTATCCAGAAAACAGTAGAAGCATCCAATGATAATACATATAAAATGGCTTTTGCTGGAGTTGAAACGAAAAATGTAACCGCTTTGACAGTAAGAAAAGATTTAACAATTCCAATATTGTTCGTTGGTGGTTTTATATTCATGGTAGGCGTAATCCAAGGAGCCTATTGGAATCATCGTAGAATTTGGATTCAAAGACGTGGTAATCAAATATTGATTGCAGCACATACGAACAAGAACTGGCACGGATTAAAAAGGGATCTTTCGAAAACAATTGAGGGAATGGGTTTAAATGAACCTGTAGACCGGACAGAGAAGACCGAATCTTCGTAATAGGGGGAATTTTAATGGCTGAACTTAGCGGTAATCTTTTATTTTTAGCGTTTATTTTATATTTAGTTGCAACGTTATTTTTTGGCGGTGCTATTAAAGGCAAAAATAAGGATGCTATGCAAAACTTAAGTAAATGGTCGTTAATTGGTATCATTTTAACTATCATAGGTTTTATTTCACAACTCGGTTATTTCATTACAAGATGGATTGCTTCGGGACATGCACCAGTAAGTAATTTATTTGAATTTACGACGTTTTTTGGGATGATGCTTGTTGGAGCATTTATTGTTATTTTCTTCATCTATCGAGCAAATATATTAGGGGTTTTTACATTACCAATTGCAGTGTTAATTATTGCTTTTGCAGCTATGTTTCCAAGAGAGATTACTCCTCTTGTTCCATCATTACAAAGTCATTGGTTGCAAATTCACGTTACAACTGCTGCAGCAGGCCAAGCTATTTTAGCAATTAGCTTTGCAGCAGGTCTTATTTATTTAATCAAAACTATTGATCAATCAAAAAGTAGTAAGAAAACATTCTGGCTAGAAACTACGGTGTTTTTCCTAGTCATTACTTTAGGATTTGTTATTATTTCATCGATTTTTTCGATTGATGGCTATAAAGCTGAGTTTAATTGGATAGATAAAAATGACAAGGAAACAAAAGCAGAGTACCGTTTGCCAGCACTTGTTGGTCCACATCAAGGTGAATTATTAACAGCAGGTAAAATGGAACCATTAATTGAAATGCCGGCCTTTATAAACGCAGTTAAACTAAACACTGTTGTATGGTCATTTTTTGTAGGAACAATCATATACGGATTAATAAGAATTATTTTCAGAAAAAGAGTTAGTCAGCTCCTGCAACCATTAGCTAAAAAAATCAGCCTTGATTTAGTAGACGAAATTAGTTACCGCTCGGTTTTAATAGGTTTTCCAGTATTCACTCTTGGTGCATTAATTTTTGCGATGATTTGGGCACAAATAGCTTGGACTAGGTTCTGGGGATGGGATCCGAAAGAAGTATGGGCATTGATAACATGGCTTTTCTATGCAGCCTTTTTACATTTACGATTATCGAAAGGTTGGCATGGAGAAAAATCTGCTTGGTTAGCAGTTATTGGTTTTGGAATAATTATGTTCAACTTAATTTTCGTAAACTTAGTAATAGCAGGTCTTCATTCATACGCTTAATACGAAAATCAACTATTCTAAAAAACCTTCACCATTTATACTGTTGAAGGTTTTTTGTTTATAATATTGTAAATTAAATTTCACTTTATTTTAATAGAAAAATAATAAACTCAATTAGATTTTGAAATAATATTCATAATTTCTTATATGAATATGTTTTATATAGTAAGAAGTGAATAAAGGTTATTTCTATTTTGTCACTTTTTATATATAATAAAAGTGTTCAATACATAGAAATATTATTTTTATATTACTTAGCACTTCAAAATTTGATGAAACTTATAACCAACATTTTGTAGTTTGTACAAAAGGGGAGGAAGTTAGATGGAGAACGAAATTAAAATTTTAGTAGTGGATGATGAGGAGCGTATTCGTCGATTACTAAAAATGTACCTTGAAAGAGAAGAATATGTAATAGATGAAGCAGAAGATGGAAATGAAGCTTTATTAAAGGCTACAGCAAATGATTATGACTTAATTCTTTTAGATATTATGATGCCAGGAAAAGATGGAATAGAAGTATGTAGAGAATTAAGAGAGAAAAAATCTACACCTGTTATCATGTTAACAGCAAAAGGTGAAGAGATTAATCGTGTACAGGGCTTTGAAGTCGGTACAGATGATTATATTGTAAAACCATTTAGTCCGCGTGAAGTTGTTTTACGAGTAAAAGCTTTATTAAGACGTTCTTCTAAAACAAATTATGTTCAGTCTGATACTACTACGAAAGACGTAATCGTTTTACCACATTTAACGATTGATAATGATGCTCATAGAGTTACAGCTGATGGGAAAGAGGTTTCCTTAACACCGAAAGAATACGAATTATTATATTTCCTAGCTAAAGCACCAGATAAAGTATTTGATCGTGAGCAACTTTTAAAAGAAGTATGGCATTATGAATTTTTTGGTGATTTAAGAACGGTTGATACGCACGTGAAACGCTTAAGAGAAAAGTTAAATCGTGTTTCTGAAGAAGCTGCTAAAATGATTGTGACTGTATGGGGAGTGGGATATAAATTTGAGGTTGTGAATGAATAATGATCTTCCTGAGGAGTGTCGTTGGTAAGCTTTGGTTTACGATTTTACTTTTAGTTTCATTTGTGTTGCTAATTTTAACGGTGCTCCTTCTTGAGTTTTTCGAGAATTATAATGTACATCAAGTAGAAGATGATTTACTTCTTACGGCAAATCGGATAGTGAATATACTTGAAATTCATGATGATCCTGATGATACGTTAGAAATATCATCACAACTTCTGGGGCATTCGAAAAATATTCTCGTTTTTCAAGGAGAAAATCAAATATTTCCTTCTGAACCGTCAAATTCTGATTTTGAATTATCCATTGCCACTATAAAAAAAGATAAAGATCTTTATCGAGTTTTCACTGACGGCAAAGTTGTATCAAAGGAGCTTAATCTTAAGGAGACTGGAAAAGAGTTACATACATCATCCGTTAAAATAGTAGGTGTACCATTAACATCGTATCATGGTAAGAGTGGTGTTGTATTCGTGTTTCAATCGTTAGAGACAATGAAAGATTCTGCTCAATCGACAACGAAGTTCATTTTGTTGGCAGCGGGTGTTGCAATTATTTTAACGACAATCTTTGCATTCTTTCTTTCGACACGGATTACAGCTCCTTTACGAAAAATGAGAGAAGCTGCGTTTGAGGTAGCAAGAGGTAAGTTTGATACTAAGGTTCCTATACTTTCTAATGATGAAATTGGGGAATTAGCTACGGCTTTTAACCAAATGGGTAAACAATTGAAGTTTAACATGAATGCCCTTAGTCAAGAAAAAGAAAATTTATCTAGTATTTTAAGCAGTATGGCCGACGGAGTTATTACCATAAATATTGATGGGACTATTCAAGCAACAAATCCACCAGCCGAACAATTTCTTCAATTTTGGTATACTGAGGTGAGGGAGAGAGGTGCTCAATCACCTGAAGCTCCAATGGAATTGATGAAGCTGTTTCATCAGTCTGTTGAAACAGAGCAAGAACAAATTGGGGAAATTAATTTAGGAGATCATTATTGGGTTATAATTGTCAGTCCATTATACAATAATAAAAATATTCGTGGTGCAGTTGCAGTACTTCGGGATATGACAGAGGATCGTAAGCTAGAAAAAATGCGGAATGATTTTATCGCAAATGTATCTCATGAATTACGCACGCCTATAAGTATGTTACTAGGCTATAGTGAAGCAATCATTGATGATATTGCGAAGACTGCTGAAGAGAAAAAAGATATCGCTAGAATAATAAATGATGAGTCTTTACGAATGGGTCGCTTAGTAAATGAATTATTAGACTTAGCAAGAATGGAAGCAGGTTATACTAATTTAAATTATGAAAATATTCAATTAGGTCCATATATAAATAGAATTACCGGAAAATTTTCAGGATTAGCACAAGAGAAAAATGTGAAAATCCATTCTGAGATTCATGATTATTCTGTTTTCTGGGCGTTTGATGGAGATCGTATCGAACAAGTACTTACGAATTTGATTGACAATGCATTACGCCATACACCAGATGGCGGTACTATTTCAGTGATTGAATATATTAATGATCAATCACAACTAGTAATATCAGTTAAAGATACTGGTGTTGGCATTGCACAAGAGGATTTACCATTTGTTTTTGATCGCTTTTATAAAGCAGATAAAGCAAGAACTCGAGGAAGGTCAGGAACAGGGCTTGGATTAGCGATTGCTCATAATATTGTGAAAGCTCATAGTGGAGAGATATTTGTAAATAGTGTTGTGAACGTTGGAACGACATTTACATTCCTTATACCTCAAAATACGAGTTTTGTTGATAAAAATAAATAGAATTGACGAAAAATATTGTTACATGAGAAACAAAAAGGGAACTAGCAAGTAGATTAGTGTAATATATAGAAGCTGCTGTGTAAAAAGTATATCTAAAGCACGAATTCTGTTTTTTTACTGAGAGAATTCAGTTAAAATAGAATTTAATATGTAGATGTGCTTTAAGACATAATCTCTTCTATGAATTTCCATTTGAATCGAATCAAAGAGAGTGTCATAAAAACGATAATGATTTTATGGCACTCTTTTTCTTTGTATCAATAGAAATTGTAAAAATTGTATAATGTATCATGTAACTTTTTACAAGGGAATTTCGACAAATAATAAACGGAGGAGGAGGAGAATTAGATGGACTCCGTTTTTCAACGGCTGTATGAACAGTATCACCAAGATGTTTTTCAGTTTTTATTTTATACAGTAAAAAATAGAGAAACTGCTGAGGATCTGATGCAGGAAGTATATATAAAGGTTTTAAATTCGTATCATCGATTTGAAGCCAAAAGTAGTGAACGAACGTGGCTTTATTCGATAGCGAGAAATACCGCTATAGATCATTTTAGAAAGCAAAAAAGTTGGAAGCAAAGAATTTTTGAAAATTTTGATTGGAGTAGGGAAACGATTCCTGATGTTCAGCCTCTTCCAGAAGAAATTGCTGAATTAAATGATGAGATGAAATTGATTTATCGTAGTTTAGAAGAATGTAGTATTGATCAGAGAATGGTATTAATTTTACGTTATATACAATCATTATCCATTAATGAAACGGCTGAAATACTTGGTTGGACTGTGAGTAAGGTGAAGACAACTCAACATCGAGCATTAAAAGCTGTAAGGATAATATTAGAATCTAATATAGGAAAGGAGGAAAGTTATAATGCGAAAGCCGGAGGAGAAAGAAAAAGAAATTGAATGGTTGCTTTCTAAATTGCCAAAAGTTAAGGATGAGCGAGATCCTAACATCATATACTCGCAAATACAAAGTCGACGTGTTCAAAAAAGAAATAGAAAGATTCGCTGGATGCCTATTATTACTTCTGCTTGTGCATTGTTTATATTTTCAATTCTTTCCGTTTCCTACCTATTCGATGAAGAAAAAACGTTTAATAAGGATCAGCAAGACCAGAAATCAATGGATATAACAATGAATGAACCAGAAGCTACAAGTGAAAAAAAAGAAGCAAGTCATAAAGAAGAAGTAGTAAAAAATAATGCTCGTTCAAATGAGCCTTCAAAGAAAGAGTATACGAATGATAAAGGAATAAATCGAAGTAAACCATTTACCACTGCTTCCTCTTCCAAAACATCTCTATTATTTTCGGACTCTTTAGCAGACGAAAGTTATTTTACAGTTGCTATTCCTGACGAACAGTCTCAATACATTGTACCTGTTACATTTTTAACTCAAAAGGGAAATTTTGATGAAAACCTTATGGATATGATGCAAGTATCGACATCTTTTAATGAAACTGAATACGGATTGAGTGACTTTTTTCCTTTACAAGCTTCGTTAAAATATATCCCGGAAAATAAATCAGTCAATATAGATGTTGCAATGAACAGCCCGTATATTCAACAAGATCGGGTATTTATCGATGTATTAAGCAGAAGTTTTGCATATCAAAATAAGGTGGAGAAAATCACTTTATCAACAGATGGCAAAGCTGGTGTTGAGTTCGCAGATTATGGACTTGAAGAGCAAATAGTAATAGATAAAAATCCAAAGCATGCTATGTTAGTGTACCAATTAAATGATACTTCTCCACAGTTCTTTGTACCTTCAATCAATAGCTATCCTTCGATAAGTGAAGCATTGGATGCAATGAGAGTGGATGATGAAAGCTTTCATGTAACAGCTGCAATCCCTTCTACAATGACTTTTGAGAAGATTGAAGATAAACAAGGTCAACTAGTGCTTTATCTTGCGGCAGGAACGGTGTTAGAGAATAATGAAACGTATATTCAAGCGATAGAAGCTATACTATTAACAGCAAAAGAATTTGGTTATGAGACAGTATTATTTCAAAATGCCAATATATTGGAAGTGGGTTCATACCGTTTGGATCAAATATTACCAGTTCCATTAGCTCCAAATGTAATTCGGACAATAGATTGATTCCTATCGGTTGGATTTTGGTTGAATAAAAACATATCTAATAAACATCATTATATATAAGCAATCTATATAAGATTTCTTCATTATGATGATGTTTATTTTTTCTGTTTTCTAAGTGATTTATAGATAAGTTTGGAGAATAAAATGAGCTGCTAAAGCGGTTGATCATTGAACGTAATGTTGCCGCCAGATTCCTATGGAAGGCAAAGGCTATAACGGACGGATAAGTGCTGATAAGGCTCTCGCCGGCCCTAGCGGAAAGCTAGCATCCTTGAGTAGAATCAGTCATACCAACTCCTTGATAATAGTCATGAAAAGTTTATATAAATAAAAAAACTCCGTAATAAGCATTTTCTGAGTATACAGTATGCAAACATATTTTTATCCTTTATTAAATGCATAAATTATTATTGGATAGTGAAGTCTAGATAAAGTGACTGTTAAAGGAGGAAAGATTTTCTTTTAATACAGTTCTACAGTCAGGCTAGTCCACATAAAATATGAAAACAATGTCAATAGGAGGATTAATATGCTTGATTATGGAAAACGAATACTAATTGTATTAATTATAGCAGTTTGCATTGGAATTATGTTTTTAGGTGGCACACATAGTAGAGCAGCTGCGAGTGGTCTACCTGAAGGATGGATTTGGCCAACGAAAGGGAGTATTACAGATCATTTTGGTGCTCGAAATGGAAAACATAAAGGAACCGATATAGCGAATGCTTTACATACGAATATTATGGCTGTTAGTGATGGTGTTGTAAGTAAATCTTATTTATCAAGTAGTTATGGAAATGTAATCTTTATAGATCATGGACCAGAAGGTTATGAAACCGTTTATGCTCACTTAAACAGTAGATTAGTAAATGAAGGTGAACATGTTAGAAAAGGACAGGTTATTGGGAAGATGGGCAATACAGGTAATTCTAGAGGGGTTCATTTGCATTTTGAAGTTCATAAAAACCATTGGACCGTCAATAAAGAAAATGCCATAAATCCACTAATTGTCTTAGGAGAACAGCGTAGTGTTGAAGTATCCGAAAATAAAAACAATCGAGTAGATCAGAAGGTGGTAGAAGTTGTATCTCATGCAAATGACAATAAGGGAGAGGTGATACAAGGGTATTATACCGTTAAAAAAGGCGACACTTTATGGGAAATAGGCAAAAGGTACGGTGTAACGGTAGAGTTTTTAAAAGAAAATAATCAGCTAACTTCAGATCTTATTTTTATAGATCAAAAGCTTTCTGTGAAAAAAAATGTGACGATCAGTATGGTGCAAATGAATAAACAAAAAGTCATAGAGGAGTATTTAGATTGATATTGGGGATATTTTTCTCTTAAATGAAGAGAAAAAGGGAATCCTATAATAGGACTCCCAATATAAGATTCATTATAAGGAAATACGATACATAAAAGAAATATCATCTAATGCCAGCATAGCATCATACATTTCATCTGAAAGTGGCTTATCGAATGATAATACCATAATGGCTTCTCCACCAACTTGTTTACGACCTACCTGCATAGTAGCGATATTAATGCTGTTGTCTCCTAGAATTTTACCAACTCGTCCAATAACACCAGGACGGTCAGTATGTTGGATATAAAGGAAGTCTCCTTCAGGAGTGAAATCGATATCGAAGTTATTAAGACTTACAATACGTGGGCCATAATGGTCGATGTACGTACCTTTTACTTCGAGTTGACGATTATCGCCTTTCACACTAACAGTGATTGTATTACTATAACCAGAAGTGTTTTGAGAAATCTTTTCACCTGTTGTAATACCTAGTTCTTTAGCAACTAACATTGCGTTAACTTCATTCACAGGCTGATCAATTCTTGAATTTAGAAATCCTGATAATAGAGCTTTCGTAAGAAGGCTACTATCAAATTCAAGTACATTACCTGCATAGGTAACAGATATTTCACGGACTCCTTCTTTCATACATTGAGAAGACACACTACCTAATTGTTTCGCTAAACTATAAAATGGTTGGATCTTTTCGAAAACTTCTTTAGAAATCGCTGGTAGATTAATAGAGTTTGACACTGGATTTCCATTTAAAAACGTTAATACTTCTTGAGCTACTTGTGTAGCGACATTTAGTTGAGCTTCCTTCGTTGAAGCACCTAAATGTGGTGTTGCGATTACTTGATCTAATTCAAGTAATCTGTTACTAGTTGCTGGCTCTTCAACAAATACATCTAATGCAGCACCTGCAACATGACCTTCTACAATACTCTCGTAAAGTGCATCTTCATCAATGATACCTCCACGAGCACAGTTAAGAACGTAAAGTCCTTTTTTAGCTTTCAATAGACGATCTTTATTGATAAGTCCTTTGGTTTCTTTTGTTAATGGTGTATGAACTGTAATAATATCAACTTTTTCCACTAGTTCATCTAATGGTAATGCAACAACGTTCATTTGCTTCGCTCTTTCTGCTGTTAGGAAAGGATCATATACAAGAACATTCATACCAAATGCTTTAGCTCTTTTGGTAATTTCCCCTCCAATTCTTCCCATACCAACAATACCTAGTGTTTTACCGTTCAACTCAGTACCTGAAAACGAAGAACGTTTCCATTCGCCATTTTTTAATGAAGCGCAAGCTTGAGGGATATGTCTCATTAATGAAGCCATCATGGCAAAAGTATGCTCAGCAGTTGAAATGGTATTTCCATCTGGAGCGTTAACAACAACTATACCCCTTTTAGTAGCTGCCGGTATATCTACATTATCAACTCCAACTCCAGCACGAGCAACAATCTTTAAGTTAGGCATTTTGTTCATCAATTCTTCTGATACCTTAGTAGCACTTCGTACTAAAATGGCTTCAATTTCATGTAGTTTGTCAGCTGCTTCTTCAACTGTTTCTTGAATTAATTCAATTCCAGAAGCGTTTAGAAGAGGAGTAAGCCCTTCAGGTTTAATCGCATCAGCTACTAATATTTTATACACCAATAACACCATCCTAATTAATTTTATAAAATTTTAAATATTTATTAAATTATCGCTTATTCTACAAAACATTGCAAGAACTGTCAATTTGCTAAGCGCTTACAAAAAATTAATTATGAAATAATGTTAAAAAATTATGAAATAAGTAATTTTTCTTCACTTCCTTAAACTTTTCCGATATAATTTAGGTATAAATTAAATAGATCTATCTTCGGGGCAGGGTGAAATTCCCGACCGGCGGTGATGAAGATGTTTTTCTAAGCCCGCGAGCTGTGATTTTTGCAGCAGGATTTGGTGTGATTCCAAAGCCGACAGTACAGTCTGGATGGGAGAAGGTGGAGGTTCGAGCGTTTGTTCTATTTTTATAATAGCTACAATAAACGTTTATTTGACCTTGGAATTTTTCTCCCTTTAGCGTATTTGCTAAGGGGTTTTTTAATGCCATTGTCAGAACCAATCCTCTTTTCGTGGAGTAGATCTCACAAAAGAAGGAGAGATTGAAATGAAGCAAGGAAATTTAAGAAAATTTGTAGCAATTGGGATGTTTAGTGGAATAGCGTATATTCTTTCGCTACTCAGTTTTCCATTCCCAGGGTTCCCACCGTTTTTAACAGTAGACTTCAGTGATATTCCAGCGGCTATTGGAGCGATTGTTTTTGGCCCTATAGCTGGTATTACGATTGAACTGTTAAAAAATATTTTAGATTATGCAATGACTGGAAGTGAATCAGGTGTCCCTATTGGACATATAGCGAATTTTATTGCGGGTATTGCATATGTATTGCCAACATACTACATTTACAAAAAAATCAGCTCTAAAAAAGGTTTGATTATTGGTTTAAGCGTAGCTACAGTTTTCATGGCAGTATTTATGTCGATTATGAATTACTTTTTCATTCTGCCAGCTTATGCACTATTTATGAATTTAAACTTCGGTGACGCTAAACAACTAATAGCTACAGGGATTTTACCATTTAATATAATAAAAGGTATTTTAGTGGCCATTGTATTTGTTTTGTTATTTGGGAAGCTACAAAATTGGTTAACAAAGCTTGTACCTGTAAAACAATAATATAATAAATATAAAAAAGGTATGGAGAAGACTTTTTCTCCATACCTTTTACTATTTGGTAGATTTCGGATATTCAAATAGAGAAATCTCTATAATGTATATAAAAGAAAAAAGACTATAGAAAAACTCAGAGAAATTCGAGTTTGTCTATAGTCTGAAACGGCGTATTTTATCGCCGTTTTTCTAATATGTTATTATCGTTGTGTGATAATTCACATATAATGGTTTATTATTCAAATTTTAATGCATCGCCATCAAATGGTTCATCAGCAATTTTGATTGATTCTGTTGGGCAACCTTCAAAGGCATCCATCATATCGTCTTCTAGCACATCAGGAATTTCAACAATACCTTGATTATCGTCTAGGGTTACAAATGCAATACCTTCATCATCGTAATCGTAGATATCTGGTGCTGCTGCTCCACAAGCTCCACAAGCGATACATGTATCTTTGTCGACAATAGTATACTTAGCCATAATATAACCTCCCCTTACTTATGTATTATAAACAGCTCTTACTTTTTCAGAAAGAAACCTTTTACTAAATCTTATTGTATACATCGCTGATTAACTTTTCAATAGTATTTCCATTATGAATTTGATTACACTTAAAAAGAGTGTAATTGGTATAAGCCACAAATTGGAATGATAAATGTTTTTCAGCAAGAAACGGCAAATTCTGATAAGATATAAGGTAGGAATAAGTATTATTATAGGAGTGTGATTCGAATTGTTATGCTCTTATCTTGAAGCGATTATTTTACACTGTTTATATAAAATTAATGAAGAAAGAACGGTATATTCAGTATATCATTTGATAAATGGCAAAAAATCCTCTCAGACTATACAAGACAGTCATATTTATAAAATTTCTCAATATTTTCGGGTTTATCCAATGCTTACACGTGACAAATTCCAACAGGTACTGACTCATCTGGATGAGGAAGGACTTCTATTATTTATTGATCGTGAAAAAGGGACATATAAATGTACGGTAAAAGGTAAAGAAGCTTTACAAATAGTTGAAATGACACATAGAAAGCTACCAAATATAAATGGTATACAATATCATATGCTAGCGCCATTGTTTTGGAGACGATTTTCTTTACTTTTTCAAGTTCTTTCTAACGCGGTCTATAATAATTCAAGATATTATTGTGTTCAACGAGATTTAGCGATTCAAAATTGGGTAAAGGTATATCTATCACAGAATAATAAAAAGAAAACTCTTGCAAAGGCTGTCCATGATGAGTTACACCGTTTGTTATCAGAACTCCCTAACAAACAAGCACAAATCTTTATGTTAAAACTTACTGGTTATGAAAGAATAGGGTATAGTGATCGACAAATTGCAGAATGTCTACAATTAAATGAAGAAGATATTTATTTTTATTTCATTGATACGTTGCATTTTTTATTGAATTCAGTGAAACAACTACGAAATGACTTCTCTACCTTATATTCTGTCTTTCATGATATTCAAGAAAATCATGCATTACCTGTTACGCAAAGCAGTTTAATTACATTAGGTTATTTAAGACAGGGATTAACTATAGATGAAATCTCAGCGGCAAGAAATTTGAAGAATAATACGATTGAGGACCATATTGTGGAGTTGGTACTTTACACAAATGAAGTAGACCTTTCTTCATATGTAAGTGATGCATTAGTGAAAGATATAATACAAGCGGCAATCAAATCGAAAACAAAGCAGCTAAGAATCATTAAAGGTGCACTATCTGAGCAAGTTAGTTATTTTCAAATTCGTCTAGCTCTAATAAAAGGAGGTTTGTTGTCTTGAATTTAGAAGAGCACTTATCCAAGTATTTTGGTTATGAATCCTTTCGAGATGGACAAGAAGAAACGATTCGTTCTATTTTAAATGGACAACATACACTAGCAATGCTAGCAACGGGTACCGGGAAATCAATTTGTTATCAACTTCCCGTGTATATTATGAAGAAACCGGCCATTATCATTTCTCCACTTGTCTCATTAATGCAAGACCAGGTAGAACAATTAAAGTTAAATGGAGAAAAAAGAGTAATTGCTATTAATTCCTTTTTAAGTCATGAAGAAAAGATGAAAGCATTCAGAAATATAAACAGTTATAACTTTATCTTTTTATCTCCTGAAATGCTCGCTTTTTCAAATATGATAGAGGTTCTGAAAAAAATTGATATTGGTTTATTTGTAGTGGATGAAGCTCATTGTATATCACAGTGGGGGTTTGATTTCCGACCAGATTATTTACGCATAGGAGAAATGAGAGAGCAGCTGAATAATCCTTTAACACTTGCATTAACGGCCACAGCAACGAAAGAAGTCCGTCAAGATATTCAACAGTTTTTACATCTCGAACAGGTGCATGAAGTAGTTACAACAGTTAATAGAAGTAATATTGGAATTTTTACGGAAACCTATGCTACTTATGAAGAAAAAGAAAAAAGAATGGTTGAATTGGTAACAAAGTTGAAAAAGCCAGGTATCATCTACTTCTCAAGTAAAAAAACAGCGGAGTTAGCCAGTGAGGTTCTACAAGCAAACGGTATAAAAGGTGTAGGCACTTATCATGCAGGAATAGATCAAGACCAAAGAGTACTCATACAGCAACAATTCTTGCAAAATCAGTTACAAGTTATTTGTGCGACCAGTGCTTTTGGAATGGGCATTAATAAGGAAAATGTTCGTTTTGTTATTCACTTCCATATGCCGACTAGTTTAGAAGCTTATTTACAAGAAATAGGTAGAGCTGGTCGTGACGGAAAACAAAGCGCTGCAGTTCTTTTGTATTGCCAAGGTGATGAAGGCTTACCACTTTTTCTACTTGAAAATGAAACCCCTTCTGAACAACAATTATCTCATTTGTTCGAAGAACTAGTTGCTCACTATGGTGAACAACTAGTAGATATATCGAGAAAAGAGTTACAAACGGTTATTTTAAGAATGGGGTTTACCGATAATCAAGAACGATTATTGAATTACGCCTTGGAACAAAGGAATGGAAATATTAAAGAAGCTATTCGCTTTTTAAGCAAACATATTGACGATGTTGTAGAAAAAAAACGAATTCAGTGGGCAAAATTTTATAATTGGCTTTTTCGAAAAGAGTGTTATCGAAAAGGGATTACAGAGTATTTTAATGAGCAGCCAACAATAGACCAAGAAATATGTTGTAGTAACTGTGACTGTAATCTTGAGATTTATTTCACAAATGGTGAAGAATATAATCCATTTCCTTATGAAGAAGAGTTAGATTGGCAAAAAGTATTATCTGATTTTCTACTAACGAAAGATGCTGAATATGATGAAAAATAAACAAGCGGAATTAATTAAAAACATGGATGATAAGGTTTTAGTATTAAATGTTTGGTTAACTCAATTAATCTTATTGGTCATTTCAGTCGTATTGGGATTTTTTTTATTTGATCATTTTAACGATTTTTGTTCACTTTTTGAGTGGAATGACCGAAATATTATTATATGGGGAGTATCTGTAGGAATAGGTATTGTATTAATAGATTTGCTACTAATGAAAATTATCCCTTCAAGCTGGTACGATGATGGAGGAATTAACGAGCGAATATTCAGCTCTTTGCCGATTTGGCATATCTTTCTCGTCACATTAGCAGTTGCTGTTGGAGAAGAGATTTTATTTCGTGGTGTTATTCAACACCACACGAATATTTGGATAGCAAGTATTATATTTGCTATAGTTCATTACCGATATCTATTTAAACCTTATCTATTTATAAATGTAACGGTTTTAAGTTTATTTATTGGGTTTATTTTTCAAGAAACGAATAATTTAATGGTTACTATTACAGCACATTTTTTAATAGACTTTCTTTTAGGTTTATATATAAGGTTGAATTATTTACATAAAATAAAGAATTAATGCTTAACGAGTATCACTGTATATCGTTGAGATAGAAAAGAATTATATTGGTAGAGTTAGAAAAAGTGAGGGATATATGTGAAAGATTTAGAGTATAAAGATCAAGCTGATTCTTTACGAAATGAAGTTAAATCAGCAGAAGAAGATACTTTTGAGTACAGTACTTCTTCATTACCTTCGAGAAAAGAAATACATAGTAAAAAGAAACAGAAGGTAGTTTGGAAAGTAAAATTTTCTTTAGTGAAAATTTTAGCGGTATTCTTTATTCTATTGATTATAACTACGTTTGCTATTTATTCTCATTTAACAAAAGGAAATAAATCAGACGGGATACTAGCGAATAGTAAACCAAGTTATTCAGAAGAAATAAAAGGGTATGATTCGTATGATAGTGAAGATAAAGAAAGTATCGTTACGGATGATGAAGAAGAGCAAGATAAAAAACCTGAAAAAGTTGAAAATAATAAGACGCAAGTCAATAAGCAAGAAGAAGATCCTAAGAATAGTCAAGCAACAAAAGATACTGAATCAAATCCTTCTAAACCAGCAGTAACGGAACCAAAGGAAACCAATAAGGTGAGTAAGCCAACGACAAATACAAATAAGGTAGAAGATAAAAAAGAAGAAAGTCAAGAAAGCAATAAGGGGAAGGTAGTTCAACATACAGTACAGCCTTCGGAAACTGTATACCGAATTGCTATGAAATATTATTCTTCAACATCTGGTATTGAAAAAATTAAGCAATACAATGGTTTGAAAGATAATAATATTCATGTTGGACAGGTATTACAAATTCCACTAGATTAGGAAAAATAAAATTTGGTTCTGCAAAAGGGCTTATCCTCATACACTTTGTATTGAAAGTAGTAGGAGGTGAGTGTTTTTGGATCAGACAATTGTTGCATTGGATAATCAAATAACAGACCAAGCTACCAAAAGAATGTTGCAAAATGTTATCGATCGAAAAAGAAAGTTCGATTTACTAAAGAAAAAGCATTTTTGGACAACAATAGTTGCTTTAGTTCTTGGTTTGTTATTTGTTATTTATATGTATTATTTGGTTGTACAACCTTATTCATACTCGTTTTTTGATATGTTGACATTTTTTATCAATAAATCTAATTCTCTCCTATATTGTGGTGTAGTAGTTGGCTGTTATGGGTATATGTTAGTACTTAAAAAAAAGACAGATAAAGCTGAAAAAGAATATCATGCACTTCGGTGTGAAATTGTAGATCGAAGTAAGGATTTATGGAAACAAGAGTACGCATGGAAGGAAAGACATAAAATTTTTTTAATTATGAAAGAAAAATATGATATTAATCTCTTTCATGAAAATAAATAAATTAAGAGAAGGAGCCACCATATGTTTGTAAAAAGTATCATGATTCCGAAATTCAAATGTTATTTTGTCACCGTAGAAGATACTCTCGAGTATACTTTACAAACCCTTGAAAAGAATGGTGTTGATGGTGTACCTGTTTTAAAAGATCAGCAATACGCAGGTATTGTAACTCGTAACAGTATTTATAAGCATTATTTTGAAACTGGTGGAAACCGAGATTTGTATTTAACAAGCACAAAAGCAGGTGAAATTGCCACCCATAAGGATGATGTGCTTAAAGGCGATGAAATAATGGAAAAAACATTGCTAAAATTAAAGCAATTTCCATTATTAGCTGTAGTTGATGAGCAAAATGTATTTTTAGGAGTGGTTACTCGTTTTGATGTATTAGAGCAATTCCAAAGTGCCTTTGGAATGCAAAAGAAAGGTATTCGAATTGCTTTTACTTCAGTAGAAACTGAAGGAAGAATTGCTAAATTAGCTGAAATCACTCGTCATTATCATGAGCATATTATATCATTAGTTACCTTCGATGAAAGCGATCAATTATTACGACGAATTGTTATGAAAATTGAGCCGACTTCCAATTTAGAAAAGTTTACAAAAAAACTAGAAGAGTCAGGATTCCGAATTTTAGATATAACAAAAGATTAATATATACATAATACAAAGCGTAGGGCCTCCAAAAAGTGATTAGAAATCACTTTTTGGAGGCCTATGCTTTATTATGGAGGTCGATTTTTGAGTCACTTGATTTGTTCATGTTTTATGCATTTCTTTAATAAAGCTGATGTTATGTATTTTAGATAGTGATCAACATCTATTTTAAGATTTTTACTAATAATTAGGAGGTATTCTAAAAAAGAAAAAACACTCATAGAACGATCTTTTTAAATTAGGATTTATTGGACAGCTCTTTTTTCTATTAATAATAAGAAGGCAGGTCAAGATCTCAGTAGCGGATTGTTAGTGAGAGATAGTTTGCATACAATCAAATATATTTTTCCAAATACTTGTGGTATGATTTTTCTATGTCTTTTCATTTAATTCGTAAATACAAGGAGTTTTTATGTTGTATATTGTGTTATTGTTTGTTTTTCTATTACTCTTATTACTTGTTTATATGTGGAGTTTAGCGAATGAAAACAATGTAATTAAACATGAAATAGTGTTTGATGAGTTGCCGAATAGCTTCGGAACAATTCGTATATTTTTTATTTCTGATATTCATAAACGTATGGTTAATAATGAGGTTATAGAAAAGACAAAAGGAAAAGTTGATCTGGTTATTATAGGTGGAGATTTGGCTGAAAAAGGAGTACCTTTTTCAAGAATTGAAGCTAATATCAAAAAACTAAGAGGGTTAGCTCCTTGTTATTTTGTTTGGGGTAATAATGATTATGAACTAGATTATCATCAACTTGATGCCACGTTGTTAAGTTTGGGCGTCAAGGTTTTAGATAATACAGCGGTATTGTTTGAGTCAAACACTGGTGATAAATTATCGTTGTTAGGTGTAGATTATTATAATCATCAAAGAGATCGATTAGATTTAGCATTGAGTGATAGTGACCCTACAGCATTTAAGATTTTAGCTAGTCATTGTCCTAGAATTGTCAAAAAAATTAAAGAAGAACATCAAATTTCTCTTGTCCTAAGTGGACACACTCATGGAGGACAAATTCGAATATTCGGATTAGGTCGATATAAAAAAGGTGGTATTGTGAAAAAAGGACGTACCGTTGTTTTAACGAGTAATGGATATGGTACTAGTTTGGTTCCGTTCCGATTAGGTGCGAAATCAGAAACGCATCTAATAAATATATCATCGAGTAAATGAGTGGCAGTTGCAGTTTGATTCTAAACTTATATAGCAGTCGGGAATTCCAAATGTTTATCTTGTGTAAGATAAGATTCTCTCTTACTATTGTTTCGGAATAATGAAAATCTCAGATTGTAGCAACTTGAATTTCTTCGAGTTGTCTACAGTCTTTTTTCTTTTACATGATGATATTGATAAGTTTGTTGATATCTGCTACGAGCGGACTTTTTCGTGGGTATGAACGAGCGCGAAAGGAGATCGACTGTCCCTGCTTTCTGATTCATTCAACTGATTTATGTTTCTGATTATTTCTATTTTCGTATCTTAAGTTACGGTTGGTTTTTCTAAAAGGATATGCACAGGAAATAGGATGTTTCATATGATGATGTAGGGAAAATGTTTTCATCGTAGGAGGCATTTAAGTGATAGTAGAAAGATTGGAAGAAAATAAAATAAAAATGGTTTTAACGAATGAAGATTTGTTTGAAAATGGATTAACCGTTGAAGACATCAAATCAAATTGTATAAAAATTCATGTGATTATTCAAAGATTGGTAGAAAAAGCATGCGATGAGCTTGAGTTTAAAATGAGTGGTGCTATTGAAATTGAAATTTATTCTTTGCAAGCCCAAGGAATCATTATGATTATTACAAGAGATGAGTATTTAAATTGCTTGGCTGATGACGATTTATTAGATTTACAAGTAATGATGGAGAATAGGCAGCAAATGATTTATAAACTCGAATACTTTGAGGACCTGATTCAATTGTGTCAGGAACTAAAAAATATGAATTTAATTTGTGATAGTGTCATTCTTTATTATAAACATGCTTATTTTATATCGATTAAAAATATTGGATTGCATCAATACGATAAAATGCATTTAATTCTATCAGAATACGGAGAAAAAAGTTCCTTATCTGATGTTTACTTACAGGAAAATGGAAAAGAAATAATATCGAGTCAAGCGATACAATGGATGAATATTTATTTCCCAAACTGAAAATTTATGTGTTTTGGTTGGATTTTTTTATGAGAGAGAGCGTTTATGATAATTATTCGAAATAACCATTTATTTCATAATATTCGTATTCTTACTTCAATTTTCAATTTTTGAAGTGTATACTAACACTGTGAAATAGAATATTTCAATTTAAATAAGTCTCTCTAGGAGGTCCATAAATGGTTTCCGAAAATAGTGCTGAATCAAACAAAAAAATGAACAATGTGCTTACCTCAACCCAGACTGTTATCCATCAGGCTCTTGAAAAATTAGGTTACCCTGATGAAGTTTATGAGCTATTGAAAGAACCTTTAAGAATGTTGACGGTTAAGATACCTGTAAAAATGGATGATGGTAAAGTTAAAATTTTTACCGGTTATCGTGCGCAACATAATGACTCTGTTGGTCCTACAAAAGGCGGAATAAGATTTCATCCAGAAGTAACTGAGACAGAGGTTAAAGCTTTATCGATTTGGATGAGTTTAAAATGTGGAATTGTAGATTTACCATACGGTGGTGGGAAAGGTGGGATCATTTGTGATCCTCGAACAATGTCCTTTAATGAATTGGAGAAACTAAGTAGAGGATATGTTCGTGCAATAAGTCAAATCGTTGGTCCAACTAAAGATATACCAGCTCCGGATGTTTTTACAAATTCACAAATTATGGCCTGGATGATGGATGAATACAGTAGAATAGATGAGTTTAACTCTCCTGGCTTTATTACAGGAAAACCTTTAGTGCTTGGAGGCTCTCATGGTAGAGAATCTGCTACTGCTAAAGGAGTAACCATATGTATTAATGAGGCTGCCAAAAAAAGAGGGATGGAAATAAAAGGGGCAAAAGTGATTGTTCAAGGATTTGGCAATGCTGGTAGCTTTTTATCGAAATTTCTATATGACGCTGGAGCAATAGTTGTTGGTATTTCTGATGCTTACGGAGCACTTTATGATCCAAATGGTTTAGATATTGATTATTTGTTGGATCGTAGAGATAGTTTTGGAACGGTTACAAAATTGTTTAACCATACATTAACGAATCGAGAACTACTTGAGCTAGATTGTGATATTTTGGTTCCAGCTGCTATTGAAAATCAAATAACGGAAGAAAATGCTCATAATATTAAAGCAAAAATAGTGGTGGAAGCAGCTAATGGTCCAACAACTCTGGAAGCGACACAAATATTAACAGATCGTGATATTTTATTAGTGCCAGATGTATTAGCATCTTCAGGTGGAGTCACAGTTTCTTACTTTGAGTGGGTACAAAATAATCAAGGATATTATTGGTCCGAACAAGAAGTCGAAGAAAAATTAGAAAAGATATTAGTTAAATCTTTTGACACCATTTATCAAACAGCACAAAATAGACGAGTAGACATGCGCTTAGCGGCATATATGGTAGGAGTAAGAAAGATGGCTGAAGCATCTCGTTTTCGTGGATGGATTTAACAAATTTTCGATTTTCATATGTTTTTTATTGAATTATATTACGAAAACTTCTATCTTTAAGGTAGAAGTTTTTCTTATACATAGTAAAAAAGTAATTGTTTGTAGGAAAAATTGCCGTTTCAAAAGATCAAAAATGTCGAATTATAAAGTTTGAATTTCTCTATGTGGATTTCAAGTTTTAATCGTAATGGTAAGCCTATGTATCCGGATGACATAGTGCTTTCATTTTTGTTCTTTAATGAAATCATTGGTAGGATTAAGTATATATTTAATGGTAAATTCTATAAGTGTCATGTAAGGAGAGGTTTGTATGCTTAAGAAAGAAGCAATCGTAATAGGAGGAGGCCCTTGTGGCTTGTCAACAGCAATTGCCTTACAGGAAATAGGTATGAATCCTTTAGTTATTGAAAAGGGCAATGTGGTAAATTCTCTATATAATTATCCGACACATCAAACTTTTTTTAGTTCTAGCGAAAAGCTTGAAATTGGCAATGTTGCATTTATTACGGAAAATCGTAAGCCAGTTAGAAACCAAGCTTTAGCCTATTACCGTGAAGTGGTTATAAGAAAAAATATAAATGTACATGCTTTTGAAAGAGTGGAGAAAGTAGAAAAGAATGGAAATGGTACTTTTATTGTTACAACGAGTAAAGAACAATATGAAACGCCATATGTTGTAGTAGCTACTGGTTATTATGACCAGCCGAATTTATTAAATGTACCTGGGGAAAATTTACCTCATGTATTTCATTATTTTAAAGAAGCACATCCGTATTTTGACTGTAATGTTACGGTATTAGGCGGAAAAAATTCTAGTGTAGATGCGGCCTTAGAGCTTGTAAAAGCTGGTGCGAGGGTTACGGTACTATATCGAGGTAGTGAGTATTCTAAAAGCGTGAAACCTTGGATTTTGCCAGAGTTTGAAGCGCTTGTTAGAAATGGTACGATTAAAATGGAATTTAATGCTGAAGTTAAATCGATTTCAGAAGGTCATGTAGTATATACGGTGAATAAAGCAGTTGAAAAACAAATTGTTGCACAATTTGTTTTTGCGATGATTGGCTATCATCCTGATCATCAATTTTTGAAAAATATGGGCGTTCTGATTGATGAGGAAAGTGGTAGACCTTGTTTTAATCAGGAAACGATGGAAACGAATGTATCAGGCTTATTTATAGCTGGTGTGATAGCAGCTGGTAATAATGCGAATGAAATTTTTATTGAAAATGGAAGATTTCATGGTGAACTGATTGCTAAACGTATTGACGAAAGTAAGCAAGCTGAATCATGTAAAAATTAATCTGGGATTTCATTAATAATACAATTAGAAAAGGTGTCCATTTATTCAATAGATGGACACCTCTTTTTATATACATGGACAACTAAGCTGTTGAAACAGCCTATTGAAAATCAAATTGAAGGTTTTAACTTGTTATTATTAGGAATGAAATCTTAAAATATAAATTAACTGATTTAATTAAAAAAAGCTATTTTTAATCTATGAATTTTAGCTATTGAATAGCTTATCAATATTTTGAGTATTGCCTTCTTCTAAGATTGCTAATAATTTCAAACGAGCTTTTTGACCATTTAATCCATTAGAGAAAATGACACCTAACTGTTTCAAATGTTTTCCTCCGCCTTCATATCCGTAAACATCCTGTGTAATACCATTAAAACATCTAGAAACAATAACGACTGGAATATTTTTATCGAGTAAGGATTGTATTCCTGGTAATGTTTTCGGAGGTAAGTTACCTTGGCCAAGAGCTTCAATAATTAGTCCGTCAATTTGTAATTGGTTTAAAGCATCAAGGATTGTAGAATCCATTCCTGCATATGCTTTTAGCAGAGGAACGTTTTTCGTAATGCTATGGACATTAAATTTTCTCGAAAGAATTGGTAGGTGGTGAAAGACGATTCCTCTTTTTGTCACAATTCCAATTGGTCCATATTGTGGACTTTGGAAGGTGGAAACGTTACTACTATGTGCTTTTTAAGACATATATAGCATAAGAAGTTAAGTCGGCCTATCCCCAAGAAAGAAAATAATGAATAACAAACAATGTTTTGAAGGAATAATCTCTCTGTATTAGTTATCATGCATTTTAAAAAAGTTTGAAAAAATGTTAAATAGTGCTAATATATTATATGATAATTTCGAAAATTCTACTATTAAGGTGGATATAAATGAAACCAACTGAAAAATATATAGCTAAAGTACTATTTAAATTAAAAGTCCATGAGAATGATGGACAATCATTTGAAAATCTTTTTTCGAACATTATGATCAGGCATAATGAAAATTTTAGAAAAGTTAAACCTTATGGCAATATAGGTGATAGAAAAAATGATGGTTTTGATAAAACTAAAGGGATATATTATCAGGTTTTTGCACCAGAAAATATTGAAAAAACTAGAACAGTTAGTGATGCAGTAAAAAAATTAAATGATGATTTTGAAGGATTAAAAGAATATTGGGATGATGTATGCAAAATCCAAGAGTTTTATTATGTAGTAAATGACAAATTTAAAGGTCTTCCTCCAACTGTGGAGAAAGAAATTATCGTGTTAGGTAATTCGAATCCAGGTGTTATCTGTGATACCTTTCCAGCAAATAGTTTAGAAGTGATATTTTTAAGTTTGGGAGAAGAAGATATTATTGATATTGTTGGTATTCTACCTAATGATGAAATTAGTTTTATAGATTATCATTTCTTGAATGAGGCAATAGATTTTCTCATGAATTCTGAAAGTGATTTTTCTCCAGATGCTTATGTAGAAGATCCTGATTTTGAAAAGAAAATCATATTTAATAATTTGGGTTCTACATGTAAAAATATGTTGAATGTAGCCAGTTATCAGATAGGTGATTTGGAAGCGTATTTTATGGAAAATGGAGATTATGTTAAAGAAGAACTAAAGAAACGGTTTAGATTACTGTATAATCAATCAAAGGACATGATTACTGAAGAAATGGAAAACTACGCTGATCAGAGGTTTTTTTATATTCTTAAAAATGCATCACCTAATGGGAAAAAAGCAGTAAAAGACGCAGTGTTAGTTCTAATGGCTTTTTATTTTGAGTCATGTGATATTTTTGAAATACCTGAAGATGAAGAAGTAGAGGTGTAATCGGGTGATTTTACCACAGAAGCATATAAAAATGTCTGAGTCAATTTTTGGTTTAGGTGGCTTTATAATTGGATTAATTAACAAACCTAAGCGTTTTGATGAGTTATGGATTGACTTTCAAAAAATAAATAATACAAATTATTTACCTTCACAACATAATTTAGATAACTTTTTACTAGCTTTAAACTTCTTATATATAATAGGTGCGATAAATGAAAATGAAAGGGGGTATATAGAATTATGCGATTAATTAGTTTAAGTTCAAATAAGAATTCCTTTCATGAAATCAAATTTAAAGAAGGATTAAATTTAATTATAGGAAAACAAGCAAATCCAGAGGATAAAAATAAAAAAAATACATATAACGGTGTAGGTAAATCCTTGATGATATACCTTATCCATTTTTGTTTAGGTTCTAATAAAATTGCTGCTTTTGAAGAAAAGCTACCTGGTTGGGAATTTATATTAGAGTTTTCTATTGATAATGATCTTTATAAAACAGTTCGAAATACATCTAAACAAAATAGAATAATCTTAAATGGAGATAACCTAACTTTAAAAAAATTCCGTACTATTATGGCAGAAAAAGTGTTTGGGTTAGACGATACGATAAAATATTTAACTTTTAACACTTTATTTCCTCGATTTATTCGTAGAGATAGAGAATGTTATGTAAGGTATGATGAATTTATTAAAGATGAACAAGATTATGGGAAGGTTTTGAATAATTCTTACCTTCTCGGTCTAGAATCGAAATTAGTTACTGAAAAACAAAGGCTTAGGAGTCTATTTAATAAAACCAAAGACTTAAAAGCAGGTATAGAAGATGATCCAATAATTAGAGAACATTTCAGTAATAATGAGGATACTGAAATTGAAATTTTAGATTTGGAATATAATATTAAAAAATTAGAAGATGAAATATCTGAATATAAAATATCAAGTAATTACAATGAAATAGAGAAAGAGGCAGACGAAATAAAATATTCCTTGAAGGAATTAGAAAATAAAAGAGTGTTAATTAACAACCATATTAGAAGCATAAATAAATCTTTAGACATTCGGCCAGATCTTTCTGAACAGAAAGTAATTAATTTATATAAGCAATCATTAATAGAAGTACCAGAAATGGTAGTTAAAAAAATAGAAGAAGCTGTTAATTTTCAAAAGAATCTTTTAAAAAATCGTAATCAAAGGCTTGTTAAAGAAATATTAAAGAAACAAGAAGAATTGAAACAGATAGAAATTGAAATGGCGGAAACAGGAATAAAGATGGATCAAATTCTAAGTTTTCTCGATACCCATGGTGCCTTGGATAATTTTAATGCTCTTAATAAAAAGCTAAATGAAATGAAAAACAAACTCAATCGTCTTAATGAATATCAAGAGATACTTCGAACATATAAAAAGAAATTAAAAAATGTTCAAACAGATATGGTAAGTGAAAATGACAAAGTAGATACATATTTGGAGAATATTTCACAATTACTAGAGGAGATTATGACAACCTTTCGAGATCTTTCGAAGGAATTTTATGATAAAAAGCCTGGAGGATTAACAATTAGGAATAATGAAGGTGATAATACTATCAGATTTGACATCATAGCTAAGATTCAAGATGATTCATCTGATGGTGTTAATGAAGTTAAAATATTCTGTTTTGACATGACTCTTTTACTTTTGAAGCAAAATCATAAGTTTGGTTTTTTATTTCACGATAGTCGTTTATTTAGTAATATGGATCCTAGGCAAAGATATACGTTATTTAAAGTTGCACACGAAAAAGTTTCTGCTAAAGGGTTACAATATATAGCTACCATTAATGAAGATACATTATTATCTTTTAAAGACTTAATGACTTCAGAAGAATACCAGCAAATTATAAAAGATAACACAAGACTAGTATTAACGGATGAATCTGATAAGAGTAAATTATTAGGTATACAAGTTGACATGAATTATGAGAAGTAACAGTAGAGATGAAAAGTAGAAAATATAAAGTTATTGATTTGATTTTTACCAGACTAAGGATTATTAAGATAACAAATGATTTAGGTATAATTATTATTATTATTATTATCAAGTCACTATCTATATAAAATGAAGTATGCTGAAGAGACCAGAATTTGGTCTTTTTCTATAATATTTTATTTAAATTATTATAGAAAACATAGGTGTACATTGATTTGAGGAAAATGTTTTACATATTTATTTCAAGTAAATCTTATAGTAATATTATTGGATATGAGGTGAAAAAATGTCTAAAAAAATTACAATTATTACAACTGGTGGAACAATAGCAAGTAAGGAAGTAGAAAAAGGATTATTAAAATCAGGAGCAATAAGCGGTGAAGAGTTAGCTTCTATGTGTGACCTTCCTCAAGGATATCAGATTAAAATAATTGATTTGTTACAGTTACCATCCATGCACATTGATTTTGAAGCAATGGTTAAAATTAAGCAAGAAATTGAAAAAGAATTTAAAGATAATAACGTTGATGGAATTGTAGTTACTCATGGTACTGACAGCTTAGAGGAAACAGCTTATTTCTTGGATATAACAATTAACGATCATAGACCTGTTGTTGTAACAGGATCACAGCGTTCTCCTGCGGAAGTGGGAACAGATGTATTCTCTAATTTGAAAAATTCTATTTATGCTGCTTCAAGTGAATTGCTACATGATGCAGGAGCAGTTGTTGTATTTAATGAACGTATATATTCAGCAAAGTATGTTAAAAAGGTTCATGCTTCAAATTTACAAGGTTTTGAATCATTTGGATATGGTTATCTAGGCATTATTGATAATGATGTTGTAAGTGTTTATCAAAAGCCAATTAGAAAAGATAATTTTAACATATCAAGTGATTTACCACGAGTTGATATTATTAAATGCCACACAGGATCAGACAGTATATTTATTGAAGCATCTGTTCAAGCTGGTACAAAAGGAATAGTACTTGAAGGTGTAGGTAGAGGGCAAGTTACACCAACAATGATGGAAGCAATCAAAAAATACGCAAATGAAATAACTTTTGTCGTTACTACAAGTGCGGAAGAAGGTAAAGTATATCCTTCATATGGTTATAAAGGTAGTGCAAATGATCTCAAAGAAAATGGAGTTATTCTTGGAGAGGACTACGATAGCAAAAAAGCACGAATCAAATTAGCTGTTATTTTAGCAAGTAAAAGTACAGTTAACCAAAAGGATTTCCAATACTAAAGAGGAGTTTTTAAAGCCATTCATTAATTTGAGTGGCTTTTTCTACGAGTGTAATATTATTTTTCTATTTTCGTATGTATTACATTTATTAGGGAATTAAGAAATAGTATGCATCTATAGAGGGCTATTATCACTGTTTCTTAATATAATAGCGCAACATGAATTAAATAAGGACATATTCATATTTTTAATTGTACAGTTATCTTGCTGTTTTCACGGAATGAAAGAAAGTAATTTAGTGTTAGTGAATGTTTGATAATGATCAATGGTCACCTTTATTGGTGGCCTTTTAAATTTTAGAGGAAAAGTTGATGCGCATAGATTCATTATTCTATCTGGCTATATAAACTTAAGGAAAATAGTGTTTATGTGTGTAATATTTTAACGTTCTTTTCAAAAATAATAAATTAGTCTATAGCTTGAAAAAATGATTAATACATAGACTAAATTAACGGTTTAATAATGTGTCATAAAATAGTTTCATCTATGTGTTTTTGTAACATTAATAGCCGTGTGGATTTCATCATTTAATACAACGAGCACACCTTTATTATGTGCTTGTTCACAACAAGCAACGCGAATGGCTGAAACGAAGTTATGTAAGCCGTCAAATCCAATTTCATTACTCGAGCGCATAGCGCCTGTTAATACTATTGGAATTGTTGTGTCAATTAACAAATCTAAAAAATAAGCCGTTTCTTCTAAAGTATCAGTTCCATGAGAAATAACTACACCATCAATTGTTGTTTCTTCCATCTTTTTAAGTATAATGTCACGAATGATAAGCATTTCGTTAGGCGTTATATGAGGAGAAGGCAATGAAAAGGGTTCCTCAATAATTAATGAAACAGTTTCTTGTAACTCGACGGGAGCAATGGATATAGGATTTTTTTCTGAGGGCTTAACAGCACCTGTTTCTTTATCTTCAAACATGGATATTGTTCCACCAGTGTGAATCGTTAGGATATTTTTTTTCATAACAATCCTCCTTTTACATAATAAATAGTTACTGAAAAAATGGATAACAAAGAAATGTAAACATAGTTTTCTAATAAATGCAATGAACTTCTTATAATTTGCCTCTAAAGAGTACTGCATTTTTTAGAATATCGTGATACGATTATATAAAAATAAAGAAAAGAGGTCAGCAAATGCTGGTCATTATTACAGCTGGTATTGCTCCTGGCCTAGCATTACTAAGCTATTTTTATTTGCGTGATTATTATGGAACGGAGCCCATACTTATTGTATTAAGAACGTTTCTACTTGGGGCTATTCTTGTTTTTCCTATTATGTTTATTCAATATATATTGGAAGTTGAACATATCATCACTAGTGATTTAATTTCCTCTTTTGTTGCAACAGGTTTTTTAGAGGAATTTTTTAAGTGGTTTATTATCATGTACACTATTTATTATCATGCCTCTTTTGATGAGCCTTATGATGGAATAGTTTATGGATCAGCAGTATCATTAGGTTTTGCAACGACAGAAAATATTTTTTACTTAGTAGCTAATGGTGTAGAATATGCATTTGGTCGTGCATTGCTACCTGTTTCAAGTCATGCTTTATTTGGTGTGATTATGGGCTATTATTTTGGTAAAGGGAAATTTACAAAGGAAAAGAATAATAAGTATCTTTTTCTAGCTTTCTTTATCCCATATAATTTACATGGTCTTTATGACTATATTTTATTAAAGCAATTCTATTGGTTATATTTTATCGTTCCGTTTATGATCTTTCTTTGGTGGTTTGGACTTCGAAAAATTAAGAAAGCAAGACAGCTTTCTGATATACACGCTTCTGAAATGATGAATTAAAACTATGCTTTCGCAATTGAAAAGCATAGTTTTTTTATTTGGAATAAAAATCACTAGATTGAAAACACTAGGGTTACTTCCATTTTTTAAGTTAGGAGTGTTATTGCTTGAGAAAAAAAATCTTAAACGGTTATGCCGTTGCTATTGCATCAATACTTGTCATGTTGTTTACAGCATTTCCAACTAATGTACATGGATTCACAGAGCAAGTAATCCAGAAGGGAGCGGTTGGTGATGACGTAATTGAATTACAAGCTAGGTTACAAAATATCGGCTTTTATAATGGGAAAATTGATGGAGTCTTTGGTTGGGGCACTTATTGGGCATTACGAAATTTCCAATATGAATTTGGAATGCCAATTGATGGCTTAGCTGGTGAAAAAACAAAAAGTAAACTGGTTAAAGCATCAAATTTCAATAAAGAATGGGTACATGAACAAATAAATAAAGGAAATACTTTTACGTATTATGGAAACGTTCCAATCGAAAAACAAGTGAAGCAGAATAATCAAAAAGCGACTCAAAAATCAAATAAGAACAATAATGTCGCTAAAAAAGAGACGAATACTAATACGCAAAAGACAAAAACAGGCAATGTGCCTAATGGTTTTTCAAATAATGATATTAATTTATTAGCACAAGCTGTATATGGAGAAGCACGAGGAGAGCCGTACGAGGGACAAGTTGCTGTTGCAGCTGTCATTTTAAATCGTCTGGAAAGCCCTTCGTTCCCTAATACAGTCTCTGGTATCATATTTGAACCTCTTGCCTTTACTGCTGTTGCAGATGGACAAATTAACCTTACACCTAATGAAACTGCTAGGAAAGCTGTTATTGACGCGATTAATGGGATGGATCCATCAGGTAATGCGACCTATTATTTTAATCCGGAAACAGCTACTAGTAAGTGGATTTGGTCACGTCCACAAATCAAAAAAATTGGTAAACATATATTCTGTGAATAGAAAGGAGCAGAGAAATGATAAGAGGTATTATCATAGCCGTCTTGGCTATTGGTGTAGCTGGAACTGCATATTGGGGTTATCAAGAGCATCGAGAAAAAAACGCGATCCTTGTTCAAGCGGAAAATAATTATCAGCGCGCCTTTCATGATTTAACCTATCAAGTTGATTTATTAAATGACAAATTAGGTACTACATTAGCGATGAATTCAAGAAGATCATTATCACCGGCATTAACGGATGTGTGGAGGGTAACATCTGAAGCTCAAAATGACGTTGGACAGTTACCGTTAGCTTTACTACCTTTTAATAAAACAGAAGAGTTTCTAGATGAAATTGGTGATTTTACCTATAAAGCAGCGGTAAGAGATTTAGAGAAGGAACCTCTTTCTGATCAAGAATATAAACTATTGCAGCAATTATATGCTCAATCAGGTGATATTCAAAATGAATTGAGAAAAGTTCAGAACACAGTAATGAAGAATAATTTACGATGGATGGATGTTGAATTAGCATTAGCATCAGGTGATGAAGCGAAGGATAATTCCATTATTGATGGTTTTAAAACAGTAGAAAATAAAGTAAATGGATTTTCAGAAGCTTCACAGTTAGGTCCAACACATGTTTCTCATAGGCAAAAAGATCAGAAATATCGTTATATTAAAGGTAAAGAGATTTCTAAAGAAGAAGCAATTGAAATTGCTAAAAAGTTTGTCTCATATGATAAAACTGCAAAATTTTCAGTGAAAGAAAATCGAGCAGGATCAGATTTTGAGTTTTATACTGTAGATATTAAAGATACTAAATCCAATAATTATGCGACATTAGACTTAACGAAAGTTGTTGGTTATCCTATTATATTTATGAATAATCGAGAAGTAAAGGAAGCTAAAATTAGTCTAAATGACGCTGAGAAAAAAGCAAAACTATTCTTAGATAAACAAAATTATAAATCAATGGAGATGTTTGAGAGCTCACAATATGATTCTGTTGCCATTTTTAACTTTGTTCAAGTTGAAAATGGAATAAGAATATATACGGATTCTATAAAAGTAAAAGTAGCTTTAGATACAGGTTCTATTATTGGCTATTCGGCAGAAGAGTATTTACAAACAGATAAGAATAGACAATTAAAAAAACCTGAAAAATCAATGGAAGAAGCGAAGAAAAAAATAAATCCAAAAGTAAAAGTAATGGAAAATCGATTAGCGATTATTACTAATGATCTAGGTGATGAAATTCTTTGTTATGAGTTTTTAGGTGTACTTGGAAATGATACGTATCGCATTTTTATTAATGCAGATAATTTAGATGAAGAAATGGTAGAAAAAATGGATGAAGCTGAGCCGTCTTATGATAATACTATTTAGCTAAGAAAAAGGCATTCAAAAGTAATATTTGTATACTTTTGGGTGCTTTTTGTTTATTTTATAACAAAAAATAGGTATATGGTAAGAGTTCTTATATCTTAAAGCTATTTGAGTCTTTCTCTTTTATAGGTATTCTGTCATAATATAAGTAATTTATTAATTCGTATATTTCATAAAAGTGGGAGTATGGTGATTGTTCATGAAAATAGGGGATAGTTTAGTACTAGAAGAAAAACTTACAAATCAGTCAGAAAAATTTAAAACAAAAATTTTAGATATCAATAGTCATTCTGTTTTCATTGATTTTCCAATTAATTTATCAACTAATAAAACTGTATATGTAGCAGATGGAAAGCATTTTAAGGTAACTTACGTTAGTCCAGATGGCACAGCATATGTTTTTTTACTGAAGTATTAGGAAAAGTAAAAGGAACGATACCAATGGTTAGATTAAAGAAGCCTGATGAGGATGATTTCATTAAGATTCAACGAAGAGAATTTGTTAGGATTGAAACAACTATTGATGCTGCTATTCATAGTTCTAATATGGAATTTACACCTTTTACAACTGTAACGGAAGATATAAGTGCAGGTGGTACAGCGATTCTAATTCCTAAAGATATCACGCTATCACCTGATTCATCTATCAATACTTGGTTAGCTCTTCCGTTGAAATCTGGAATTATTCAATATTTAAATATAAAAAGTCGGTTTGTGAGATTGATAGAGAGAGAAGGGAGTACTAAAAACATTGCTTCAATCAAATTCACTGATATTTCAGATAGTGATAGACAAATAATCATTCGATTTTGTTTTGAAAAACAATTAGAAAATCGAAATAATGTATAAAAAAACATCATTTGCCTATAATGTGAGATAAAAAATGGTGGGAGTTATGAAAAGAATAGAAGGAATTATTATTAAGTTACTTGTTATTCAAGCGATATTTTTATTGTTTTTTCAGGTAGTATTTCATCGTGAAGACTCATTTCTTGAGCTTAAAAAGTTAGCAAAATATGAAGGAGTCTACTTCAATAATTATGATCGTATAGTGGATGTGTTACAAAACAACAGTAGATAATGATTCTTTTCATTTAGTAAAGCATTTGATGATTTTGCCTCATTTTATTGTGAGTATATGAAATGAAGTGTCTTAAGTACGGAATAATGAATGAAATCATTGAGTAGCGTAAACGAATATCAGGCAAAGTATAAGGGCGTTTAAAAAGTAATAAAAGATTACTTTTTAAGCTGCCCTTTTTTTATAAAAGGTCGAACTGTAGTTGTTTCGAATTTATGGTAAAATAGACATTGATTGATTATTTTAAGATCAGAAAGTATAAATGCTCAAATTAGATATATGTCTAGTTTCTATACACATTGCCTACTAATATTCTTTTTATATGTTGCGTAGGGTATTATTACTATTACATCCAATGCTTAGCTAATTTACCGCATAGTTGAGGCGTGTGTGATTTACTTATACGATCGATTTGTATTTACAGGAGGAAATATGGATAAAAAAATTTCAGTAGCTATTGATGGTCCTGCAGCAGCAGGTAAAAGTACTGTTGCAAAAATAGTAGCGGAACATTTCTCATATGTATATGTTGATACGGGGGCTATGTACCGTGCATTAACATTAAAGGCTATTCAAAACAATATAGATGTTAACAATGAAGATGATTTATATGAAATGCTTTTGAAAAGTTCATTAATTTTACAACCTAGTCCAAATGGACAATTGGTCTTTTTAGATGGAGAGAACGTTACCGAAAAAATTCGAACTGCTGAAGTTACAAATAATGTTTCAGCTGTAGCTAAGCATTCATTAGTCAGAAAAGAAATGGTTAAAATTCAGCAGGAACTAGCAGCTAAAGGTGGAATAGTAATGGATGGAAGAGATATTGGGACACATGTTCTTCCTTCAGCAGAATTGAAAATCTTTATGATTGCTAGCGTTGATGAAAGAGCTCAAAGAAGACATAGTGAAAATATCTCAAAAGGATTTCCTTCTGATTTACAAACATTAAAAGAAGAAATTGCTGCTCGTGATAAGTTTGATTCTGAAAGAGAAGTAGCACCGTTAAAAAAAGCGGATGATGCTATTGAAATTGATACGACTTCATTAAGCATTCAAGAGGTGGCAAATGAAATTATATCTTTAATTAAAGAAAGGGCTTTGTAAAATGAACTTATATCCATTTGCTAAAACAGTCGTATATTCTGTTTTAAAGCCAATCTATCGATTTGAGGTCATTGGTAAGGAAGACTTTCCGAAAGAGGGAGGAGTTCTCCTATGTTCTAACCATATTGATGCACTAGATCCACCAGTAGTAGGTATAAATGCACCAAGACCTGTGCATTTTATGGCTAAGGAAGAACTTTTTTCTGCACCGATACTTAAACATCTATTACCTCATTTAAATGCGTTTCCTGTAAAGAGAGGTATGAGTGATCGTGAGGCTTTAAGAAAAGGGATAAATGTTTTAAAAGAAGGAAAAGTTTTAGGATTATTTCCTGAAGGCACAAGAAGTAAAGATGGTACGTTAGGTAAAGGTATGGCTGGTGCAGGATTTTTTGCTATGAGAACAGATGCAGCTGTCGTACCATGTGCGATCATTGGACCGTATAAGCGTTTTAAGAAGTTGAAAGTTGTATATGGTAAACCAATTGATTTCTCTCTTTATAAGAAAGAGGATAAGCGATTATCTGCTGAGGAAGTAACAGATATCATTATGGAAAATATTTCAATGCTTATTCAACAATATAAATAAGGCAGATTACTTGACAAATGTTCTAAAGTATAAGAGTTTTATTTAGAGGATGTTTATTCCGAATAAAATCTGGTAGCTATCGTGTTTTTGCTTTTCTTCTATAAAACGAAAAGTAAATAATAACACTTTCAGCAGTCATGGGTAAGGAGGAGTACATATGATTGAAGAAGAATATGAAGTAAAAGACTTTAAAGTGGGCGACACAGTAAAAGGAATCGTTACAAAGGTTGAAGATAAACAAGTAATTGTAGATGTTCAAAACAGTAAATGTGACGGTATTATTCCAATTAGTGAACTTAGTAGTTTGCATATTGAGAAAGCAGCAGATGCTGTTTCTGAGGGTGACGAACTGGAACTAGAAGTTACTAAAGTGGAAGAAGAAAGCTTAATCCTCTCAAAAAGAAAAGTAGATGCTAAAAAAGCTTGGGAATCACTGAATAAACAATTTGAAGCAGGCGAAGTATTTGATGCTGAAGTAAAAGAAATTGTTAAAGGTGGTTTAGTAGTTGATATAGGAGTAAGAGGCTTTGTCCCTGCTTCACTAGTAGAAGATTATTTTGTAGAAGATTTTTCTGATTATCTTGGAAAAACAATGAAATTTAAAATTGTAGAAATTGATCAAGATTCAAACCGTATCATTTTATCACATCGTGCAGTTGTTCAAGATGATAAAAATAGAACTAAACAACATAGACTTGATGAAATTCAAGATGGTCAAGTATTAACAGGTACTGTTCAAAGATTAACTGACTTTGGTGCATTTGTTGATATAGGTGGAGTAGATGGTTTAGTTCACGTATCTCAGCTATCACATGAACATGTAAACAAACCTTCTGACGTAGTTAAAGAAGGTGACGAGGTAAAAGTTAAAGTTCTTTCTGTTGATCGTAATAATGAAAGAATTTCATTATCAATTAAAGAAACTCTTCCTGGACCTTGGGTAAATATCGCTGAGAAAGCTCCAAAGGGTGCAGTTCTTGATGGTACAGTGAAGAGACTAGTATCATTCGGAGCATTTGTTGAAATTTTCCCAGGTGTAGAAGGACTTGTTCATATTTCTCAAATTGCAAACAAACACATTGGTACACCGCATGAAGTATTAAGTGTTGGTGAACAAGTGCAAGTTAAAGTTTTAGATGTTCATGAAGATGAGCATAGACTGTCTTTAAGTATAAAAGAGCTTCTAGAAGATTCTGCAGAAGATGATTCTTATGAACTTCCTGAAGAGACAACAGGATTCCAATTTAGTGATGTAATTGGAGATCAATTGAAAAATTTTAATAAATAATTTGGTGATTAATATTGTCAAGAATAAGTCGTAAGTTAGAACATATCGAATATGCATTAAAAACAGGACAAAATAGAACTACTGGATTAGATGATATTACCTTTGTTCATAGAAGCTTACCTCAAATAGCTCTTGATGATGTAAACCTTGAATTAAAAATAGGTGAACTTTCTTTAAGTTCACCTATTTTTATAAACGCGATGACTGGCGGAGGCGGAATAGAAACGGAAATGATTAATCGTGATATCGCAATTGCAGCGAGAGAAAGTGGCATTGCCATGTCAGTCGGTTCGCAAATGTCAGCGTTGAGGGATGAAAATCAAAAGTCGACGTATCAAGTTGTCCGTAAAGAGAATCCTCAAGGTTTTATCATGGGAAATATCGGTGGAGAAGCTACTGTTGATGAGGCGAAAAGAGCAATTGATATGATTGAAGCTAATGCTCTACAAATTCATCTTAATGTGATTCAAGAATTAGTTATGCCTGAGGGAGATCGAGATTTTCGAAATGTTTTACACAAAATAGAAGAAATATGTTCCCAGGTGTCAGTGCCAGTTATAGTAAAAGAAGTTGGATTTGGAATGAGTAAAGAGACTGTCACTACTTTAGCAAGTGTCGGTGTGACATGTGTTGATATTAGTGGATCTGGAGGAACGAACTTTGCTGCTATAGAAAATGAACGTCGAAGCAGATTGTTAGATTTTTTTAATTCTTGGGGAATTACAACCTCAGCATCCATTATTGAAGCAACACATGTACCAAACATGCATGTTTTAGCTTCCGGGGGCATTCAGAATGGTTTGGATGTTGCTAAATGTCTTTCTCTTGGAGCAAAAGGAGTAGGCGTTGCAGGACATTTATTGAAAAAATATAAAGAATTTGGTTTGCAAACATTAATCGATGAAATTAACATTATACAACAAGAATTGTCAATGGTTATGACAGCTCTTGGCGTAAAACGAATAGATGAACTTTCTACGGTTGAGAAAGTCATTACTGGAGATACATTACAGTGGATTAAGCAAAGAAACTTAAAATGAAAAAAGATAGTTGACTTAAAAGCAAACTTTTAGGACAGCTATCTTTTTTATTGTTAATGTGTCAAGCACCTCGATCAAAAGGCAAACTTTTGGATAGCTCATCTTATGTTGGTCGGAGGCCTACTGGATGTAGGTCACAACGCTGTTGCCACAAGAAGTGGCGTATTTAACCGTTGATTAAGGCTATTCAATATCTAGCCTTATACCTATGTTCGGAAATAATCCATCTCTTTTCAGAAGTCAAACCCCGACTTCCAATAAGATCTGACTACATGTCTCCTTTTAGATTGGAAAATCAATCATTGATGTATAGTGTTATTTATAAAAGAAGAGTTACTTCATAGATAACTAAAAATCAAAGGACCGGTAACGGTTTTTTTAGTTATGTTGATTTAGTTTTCTTGCTTCTTCGGGTGTATCTAGTCTAGTAGCTCCGTCATAATGTAGCGATTGGTCTCTGTCTGATTCTACTCTTCTACTTTGTTTTAATTTTTTTTCTTGACGATCTCTTCCCACTTATGTCACCTCCCTAAACGTTTATTTCTGATTTTCAGAAAAATAAATGAGTTAGTTTGATTCAATGTAATAGTGTCGATACTGTGAGATGAAAGGAGTTATCAGTATGGACGGACTATTGTTTATATGGATTAGTTGGATATTTATTATTATTTATGCCTTTTTTTCGAGTTCTTCTTCTCGTAGCTCGTTTATTTGTCATTTATTAATTGTTATTTTCCTTTCGCAGTATGCAGTCCCATTTGGGGAGCTAGACATCAATATAACCATTTTCTATATGATGACCATTACATGCTACTACATGGCTAAGGCAACATTTATGAGACAAATATATATTATCTTTGCTGCTTTTATTATGGCCCTTTGTAGAGCAAGTTATGAGTTACTTTTTTCTTTGGAACCATTATGGTTTTTGTGGGTTCCTTCCTGGTGTATATTTATTATTTTTACCTATTTAGCGGTTATCTTAATTAAACCAAATCAAGAGCGTATGATGTGCCTAATTATGGGAATGGTAATTAGTGATGTTTTAATTTTTATTGTGCATCAACAATCGGCCTTATTGTACTCTATGTTTTCGTTAAATTGGTTAGATCAAGTAGCTATAGTTTTATGTATGCTATTTGTTTGGAAAAAGGTTGAGGAATTAGGGAAATACTTTAGCGAACCTAATAAATATTCTCATAAGAAAGAGGTATAAAAGATGGATGACTATTTTTTACCAATTGTAGTAGGGGGAATCACTGGAGTTATTACTAGACTGTCTATGCTAAAGAGTGATTATCGTCAATATCCTACTTATCTTCATGGGAAGATTATTCATTTGGCGCTTGGAGTCATAGCTGCTGGATTAGGAAGTATAGTTGTACCTGCGCTTTTATTAAAGGAATATACTGCTATCACCTTTCTAACTGTTGCAGCCTCACAATTTAGAGAAGTACGGAATATGGAAAGAAACACATTGACTGGGCTTGATCAATATGAACTTGTAAAACGAGGTAATACATACATTGAAGGAATTGCAATTGCTTTTGAAGGAAGAAACTATTTAGTTATTTTTACGTCAATGATTACTACAGCGGTGTATTTGTTTTTTAATATATGGGCAGCTATTATTACTGGTGTTATATGCATTATTTTAAGTAAAGTATTAATGTCAGGTTCTACTTTAAAAGACATTGTGGACATTGAATATATGGAGCCGAGATTTGATGGTGCTGGCTTATATGTAGACAATATTTATATTATGAATATTGGTTTACCTGATCGTCAAGAAGAAATATTACGTTATGGTATGGGTTTTATTTTAAAACCGAAAAATTTTAATGTGCGGACAACAATTGCGAATTTGGGTCAAAGACAGGCTATTCTGCATGATACAGCGGTGGCGCTAGGGGTATATAGAGATTCAGGTACTCCAGCACTTGTTCCTTTGGCTAAAAGAGATTTAGACGATGGGAGAGTGGCGGTTTTTATTTTGCCTCAAGAAAAAAATATTGAAAAGGCAATAAAAGTAATTGGAAATGTACCTACTTTAGAAAATGCTATTCGATTGCCAAGTAAAATTGACGCTGATGAGAAAGGAATTCTATAAGATGGTCTTAGAAAAATATATTTTAGCAGCTGTCACAACGAATAAAGAAAAGGTTCCCTTCGCCCCATCAGTGTTTTACTGTGATACAATAGAAGAAATGAATACTTTTGGAGCAAATTTAGAGGCGATTCTTGATGGAATTGCACATAAATTGAGTGAAGATGTGTACATCATTGTGAAGCATTAATGAACGCATATTGTTGGATAGAAGAAAATTTGGTACTATAGGATAGTTGCACCCTTCTTATTTTAAGAAGGGTTGTTTTGCAGTAATGAAGAATTTGATTAAAATATTTACTAGATACTTTATAAGGGTAAAACGAAAAGCAAACAAATATAAAGCATTATTCTCATAGTGGGAAATTACAAGAAAGGGTGATGATAATGCCGAAACCAGTTATTGCGATAGTAGGAAGACCTAATGTCGGAAAATCTACTATTTTTAATCGTATTGTAGGAGAACGAGTATCGATTGTCGAAGATATTCCTGGAGTAACGAGAGACCGAATTTATAGTTCAGGCGAGTGGCTTACTCATGATTTTAATATTATTGACACAGGTGGAATAGATCTAGGAGATGAGCCTTTCTTAGAGCAAATTCGTCAACAAGCTGAAATTGCAATTGATGAAGCAGATGTAATCATTTTCATGACTAATGGGAGAGAAGGGGTTACAGGAGCAGATGAAGAGGTAGCAAAAATTCTCTTCCGTTCAAAAAAACCAGTCGTTTTGGCGGTAAATAAAGTTGACAATCCGGAAATGAGGGATCAAATCTATGATTTCTATGCACTAGGATTTGGTGAACCATTCCCAATCTCAGGAACTCATGGACTTGGACTAGGAGATTTGCTTGATGAAGCAGCCAAGCACTTTCCAAAAAATAATGGACAAGAGTATGATGAGGGCGTTATTAAGTTTTCATTAATTGGAAGACCAAACGTTGGTAAATCATCATTAGTTAACGCTTTACTAGGTAAGGAACGAGTAATTGTTAGTGATGTTGAAGGGACCACTAGAGATGCCATTGACTCACCTTATAAATATAACGGAAAAGAGTATGTCATCATTGATACGGCTGGTATGAGAAAGAAAGGTAAAGTGTACGAAAGTACAGAAAAGTACAGTGTACTACGTGCATTACGTGCGATTGAAAGATCGGATGTTGTTTTAGTTGTTTTAAATGCAGAAGAAGGTATTCGTGAACAAGATAAGAAAATCGCAGGCTATGCTCATGAGGCTGGTCGTGGTGTTATTATTGTTGTGAATAAATGGGATGCTATCGAAAAAGATGAGAAGACAATGAAAGAATTTGAAACAAATATTCGTGAACATTTCTTGTTCTTAGATTATGCTCCAATCGTCTTTTTGTCAGCTTTAACAAAAAAACGTATTCATTCTGTAATGCCAATTATTGATCGTGTTAGCGAAAATCACTCATTACGAGTTCAAACGAACATCCTAAATGAAGTAATTATGGATGCAGTGGCTATGAACCCGACACCTACACATAAAGGACAAAGATTAAAAATTTATTATACAACTCAAGTAGCAGTTAAACCGCCTGTCTTTGTTGTCTTTGTTAATGATCCTGAATTATTACATTTCTCTTATTCAAGATTCCTTGAAAATCGAATTCGTGAAGCTTTCGATTTCGAAGGAACACCGATTAAGATTTTTGCAAGAAAAAGAAAATAAGAAAGTAGGGATAAGCATGGAAAAGCATCAAAAAGTGGCAGTTGCAGGAGCAGGTAGTTGGGGAACAGCTTTAGCAATGGTTCTTGCAGATAACGGGCACGATGTAAGATTATGGGGTAATCATCAAGCACAAATCGATGAAATAAATAGTAGTCATACAAATAAGACGTACTTACCTGAAATTCTTCTTCCTGAAAGTGTAATTGGATATACTGATCTTGCGGCGGCATTAGAGGGTGTTAAGACACTTATTCTAGCGGTTCCTACAAAGGCGATTAGAGAAGTAGTAAAGAAGATTAGTTCAACTTCAAAACAGCCGCTAACAGTTGTTCATGTTAGTAAAGGAATTGAACCGGATACGTTAATGCGTATTTCTGAAATGATTGAACAAGATGCAGATCCAAAAATTATTACAGATGTTGTTGTTTTATCAGGGCCAAGTCATGCTGAAGAAGTGAGTTTAAGACATCCTACAACAGTTACCGTTTCTTCGAAAAATATGGCAGCTGCTGAACAAGTGCAGGACTTGTTTATAAACCAAAATTTCCGTGTTTATACGAACTCTGATATTATTGGTGTTGAAATTGGAGCAGCGTTAAAAAATATCATTGCATTGGCCGCAGGTATTACAGACGGATTAGGCTATGGTGATAATGCTAAAGCTGCTTTAATGACAAGAGGATTAACTGAAATAGCTAGATTAGGTACTGTAATGGGTGCAAATCCTTTAACATTTGCAGGACTTACTGGTGTTGGTGATCTTATTGTTACATGTACAAGTGTGCATTCACGAAATTGGCGAGCTGGAAATATGCTAGGAAAAGGACAAAAGCTTGAAGATGTTTTAAACAATATGGGTATGGTTGTTGAAGGAGTGCGTACAACTAAAGCAGCTTACCAATTAGCAGAAAAATATCATGTGAAGATGCCAATTACAGCAGCATTATACGGCGTTCTATTTGAGAATGGTAATGTTAAAGATGCGGTTGATTCTCTTATGTCAAGAGATAAAAAATCTGAAATGGACGATCTAGTCAATATTTTAGAAGCTTCAAAATAATATTTAATTATTTCCTTTAAAAATAGGCATATGATGATACGATTCTTAGGGATTTATCATACAATGCATTGTAATATACAAGACTCATAAACCTATAATGGGTAATTTAGTCAAAAAGAGGGTACTTGAAAGCTAGCTTTCCGTCCCCTCTTTTTTATTTGTCGTTTCTCCTTTATATTTCTTCCTGTCATCATTCACTCTATATTCAAAAAAACTACAAATTTCATTAGAAATTTTCGGAAAATGGACATTTCTTTGCTTAATAATCAGAAAATATTAATTTTTCATTCCTTAAAATAGTGGGGTTGTACTATAATAAAAAAGTGTAAAAAAATACTAGAAAAGTAAGAAAAAGTGGGAATTAACACTTATTTCATCAAATGAAGGGGGAGTGGAGAGGAATGACACCGGGATTACAGAAAATGTGGATTTCATTTGCAGCCATGTTTTTTATGAGTTTTTCTTTAGTTTCCATTTATTTCAGTCGATATAAATTAAAGGGATTTTTCAAAGTGATTACGGCGATTATAGCCTATACATTAATGATTTTGGCTGGATTTATTATTTTTATAGTCGTGTTTAGTGGACCGATAAACGAATAAAATGGGGCAGAAGATATGAGCAGAAAACAATTACTTATTTTTGTGAGTTGTATTTTATTAATTTCTTTATCTGGTTGTATGTATCCGCAAAGTGAAAAATCAGAAAATCGAGTACCGCTGGATAGTCAAATACAAACCGTTCAGAGTGCAGTTAATCAATTTAGAAAAGACCAAAATGGCTTATTACCAATAAAAAATCAAGATACTACTGTAGATATTTATCAAAAATATCCGATAGATTTTAAACGTTTAGAGAAATATTTGCCCGATCCACCTGGCAATGCCTTTGAAAGTGGTGGAGTTTTTCAATATGTACTAATTGATGTTGAAACAAATCCAACAGTTAAAATATATGATCTTCGTATCGCAGAAACAATACAAGATTATAATTTAAGATTGTCCATGTTTCGTGATGAACATACATATCCTCCATTTAAAGAACAGCTTCATACAGACGTGTATACATTAGATTATAAAAAAATTGGCTATAAAGAGCAGCCAGTAGTTGATAGTCCATATTCTGAAAGTCAATTGTCTATTGTTATTGACACTAAAGGTAAGCTTTTTGTAGATTATACACCAGATTTAGTCAAAGCAGTTGAAGGGAAAGATAAGTTAACAGAGGGAGAGGACATACGTAAAAAACTTACGGATGATTCTCCTTTTGTTCCAGCCTTTTCATTGCCTTATACTGTAGATGAAAACAATAGACCGGTTTTTATGACAAAATAGGAATAACCCTTCTCTTACAAAATATATTGTAGGAGAGGGGTTTTTTTGTAGGAAAAATGATTCGCACCATATTAGTCAGTGCTTTAGCATCATATTTTGACAAGCTCTGAAAGACAAATTGAAAATTACGCAAATGCTGGCTCGATAAAAAAATTGAAAAAAGGAAGGGTGAGTTTAATTTTATAGCATATTTTCATAGGACAACATCATAGATATATAGTGTATAAATCTCAAAATTTGGATTTTATATCCCAAGCACTCTAATAATCGGGAGGGAATCTCGTGGAAAAAGTAGATATTTTCAAAGATATAGCTGAAAGGACTGGCGGTGACATCTATTTAGGTGTGGTGGGAGCAGTTCGCACAGGTAAATCAACCTTTATAAAAAAGTTTATGGAACTAGTTGTTATTCCAAATATGGATAATGAATCAGATCGTCAAAGAGCTTTGGATGAACTACCTCAAAGTGCAGCAGGTAAAACAATCATGACGACTGAACCGAAATTCGTTCCTAATTCTGCTGCTAGCGTAAAAGTTGATGAAGGCTTAGAAGTTAACATACGTCTTGTAGATTGTGTTGGATATACTGTTCCTGGCGCAAAAGGGTATGAAGATGAGAATGGACCTAGAATGATTAATACACCATGGTATGAAGAAGCGATTCCGTTTCATGAGGCAGCAGAAATTGGAACAAGAAAAGTAATACAAGATCATTCGACAATAGGAGTTGTTGTAACAACGGATGGTACTATAGGTGAAATTCCACGACGGGATTACTTGGAGGCCGAAGAACGTGTAATAGAAGAATTAAAAGAGGTTGGTAAACCATTTATTATAGTGGTTAATTCTGTTCAACCATTTCACCCAGATACAGAAGCTCTCAGAAATAAGCTTCAAGAAAAATATAATATTCCTGCACTTGCAATGAGTGTTGAGAGTATGCGTGAGTCAGATGTTTTGAATGTTCTAAGAGAAGCTCTCTTTGAGTTTCCAGTATTAGAAGTAAATGTGAATTTACCTAGTTGGGTAATGGTATTACGCGATAATCATTGGTTAAGAGAAAGCTATCAGGAAGCTGTAAAAGAGACGGTAAAAGATATTAAAAGACTTCGAGATGTTGATCGTGTCGTTCAACAATTTAAAGACTTTGAATTCATAGAGGATGCTAGTCTAGCAGGAATGGAAATGGGGCAGGGAATAGCAGAAATTGATTTATACGCTCCTGATGAATTATATGACTCCATTTTGAAGGAAATTGTAGGTGTAGAAATTAGAGGGAAAGATCATTTGTTAGAACTAATGCAAGATTTCTCCCATGCAAAGGCTGAATATGATCAAATATCAGATGCGTTAAAAATGGTAAAGCAAACAGGTTATGGAATTGCAGCACCATCATTAGTTGATATGAGTTTAGATGAGCCGGAAATTATTCGCCAAGGTCCGAGATTTGGTGTTAGGCTAAAAGCGGTCGCTCCATCCATTCATATGATTAAAGTGGATGTGCAGTCAGAGTTTGCTCCAATTATCGGAACTGAAAAGCAAAGTGAAGAGCTTGTACGTTATTTAATGCAGGATTTTGAGGATGATCCATTATCTATTTGGAACTCAGATATTTTCGGAAGAAGTTTAAGCAGTCTTGTTAGGGAAGGTATCCAAGCGAAGCTTTCATTAATGCCAGAAAATGCTCGATATAAACTAAAAGAGACGTTGGAAAGAATCATTAATGAAGGTTCAGGTGGATTAATTGCTATAATTCTTTAATGAAAATAATCCTAAAATTTTATATAAAAAAAGACTGTCTTACATGTGTAAGTCAGTTTTTTTATGTGTATTATGTTTTTTGTAAATGTAAAGCGTTATGTTGGAGTTTTTCGAGCTTCTTTATCGATTCTTATACAGGAAAAGTAGCCAATAAAAACCATTGTATTTTTAATAAAGTCTGTGCTATATTTCATTGTTGAAAATGGTTTTAATCCGGTCACATCATACATAGTGCTTGCAAAACTTTCTCACTTCTTTCGTAGGAGTCTCACGGATTTTCGCTTAATTATTGCTTGTTAAATATCACCATCAACGGATATCAAAGCCTTAATAAATGTTAATTTTTCTGAGCAATTTAACAAATTTCATTGCGTATTTTTAAAAAATAAGGTAGATTGTTATGTACTTGCATTTTTAGTCACAAAATATTAATCCAATCGGGTTTATATGTTGTATTTATGGGAAAAATGGCAAGTAAATGCTTAAAATTCAAATAATATGCAACAATTCGCTAAAAGATTACCATTATTTATTGAATTCTCTTGATAACGCTAAATGATTATGATAATCTACTTACAGTAAACGAGTTAAGCGGTTGCCATTCTTCGGTTTCACTTTAGTATTTTAGCTTTTCGTTCATACATTTCTCGTTATTATACTTGATTTCTTCTGTAAGATAGAGTAGGATAAAGACTGCTTTTGAAGTAGTTGTATGTTCAAAAGTTATTATAAATTTATAAATAATAAACCTTCATTGTACAACATGTATACAGAGTTTTACGAATGTTGAAAATGAAATTCCCTTTGGGAGGAGGTGAATGGCATGAACAAAACAGAACTAATTAATGCAGTTGCAGAAGCTAGCGAGCTTTCAAAGAAAGATGCAACGAAAGCTGTTGATGCTGTTTTTGATACTATTCTAGATGCTTTAAAATCTGGTGATAAAGTTCAACTTATCGGATTTGGTAATTTTGAAGTACGTGAACGCGCTGCACGTAAAGGTCGTAACCCACAAACTGGGGAAGAGATCGAAATCGCTGCTAGCAAAGTTCCTGCATTCAAACCAGGAAAAGCACTTAAAGATGCTGTAAAATAATCTACATATTAACCAAATATGTATGAGTGAGATGATGATGATAAATTATCATGATTCGCTCTAAAGAAAACAACCTTTAATTTATGTGTAAACATAAATTGAAGGTTGTTTTTATTTGAATGAAATATAAAGAAAACTATGGTGAGATTCAAGACTATAATAGTTTTCGTGAGGACTTTTTATATTTTTTACTAGTAGTCTTTCTAGCTTCTTGCAGATCACACAAGTTTTTTTGCTTTGTGCAGTGGTATAAGAATCGTTGTTCTTTTACCTCAAGATATTCTGTTCTATCAGCAAAAAATCTTTATCAGTAGATAAAATCTTGGAATATTTTGTTTCTTTTTGTCGAATTTCCTATTAAACTATGGAGAAGTTGCTGCTATCTTTTGATTCAAAAGTTTTATTGGGGATATTTGAAACTTTACTAAATAGGGGAATTTTTTTGTTGAATGATGTAAATCCAGAAGCTATTGGTGTGTTTGCTTTGATTGTAACCGTTTTCGTGTTCGGCTTGGAGCAATTAGGGATAGGGGTAAGTAAAAATAGTGACATGCAAAAGGTATCGAGATCTTTGGCTAATATCGCTTTAGTATTTGGTGGTTTTTGTCAGTTGTTCACAGCATTCGCATTATGTTTTTTTGATATTTGAGCAGATCCAGCGACTAGGCAGTTTCTAGGAGTGATTTTCGCAACGTACGGTGCATTTTGGATTGTAGTAGCTATGCATTTCTATAATCATGGAGATAAAAAGGTTTATTCGCATTTCTTTTTAGTGATATTCGGTATTACAGCTATTTTTGCTTATAAAGCCTTCATGACTGAGTATGGATGGCCATTAGGAGTAGCGTTACTACTAATAAATGTATAAACGAAATTATTCAGAAAAAGGGTATTCTCAAAAGTATTACTTTTGCTGATATCCTTTTATAATACATGTTACATAAGAAATAATAGGGAAAGTTGGAATTAGGAGCTTGCGATTTTCTAATTGGACTATTTATAATTTATATTTGGTTAAAAAATGCTAGTAGATATTGGACAAATCAGTTTAATGTATTTTTATAAATGTGTTAAGATATATGTATTATATTTCCGGCCAATAACAGTATAAAAGTAGTTATTATGTAGAAAACTTTTATCTTAAATGTTGTGGAAAAATTATTCAGAATAATCATATTGGGGGAAGAATCAGTTGGAGAAAATCAATCATTCAAAAATAGAAGAAGCTGTTAAAATGATATTAGAAGCGGTGGGAGAAGATCCAAATAGAGAGGGATTGCTAGATACTCCTAAAAGGGTTGCTAGAATGTATGAAGAAATCTTCTCTGGACTTAAACAAGATCCAAAAGAATATTTTCAGACCGTTTTTGGTGAGGAGCATGAAGAACTAGTTTTAGTAAAAGATATTCCATTTTATTCAGTATGTGAACATCACTTAGTACCTTTCTACGGAACTGCTCATGTTGCTTACATTCCTAGAAATGGTAGAGTAACTGGCTTAAGTAAATTAGCAAGAGCTGTAGAAGCAGTTGCTAAAAGACCTCAGCTTCAAGAACGCATTACATCGACGGTTGCTGACAGTATTTTAGAAAGTTTAGACCCACATGGCGTAATGGTAGTGGTAGAAGCTGAACATATGTGTATGACGATGAGAGGTGTAAAAAAACCTGGTGCTAAAACAATAACCTCTGCCGTTCGTGGGATTTTTGCTACAGATTCTAGATCAAGAGCAGAAGTATTATCTTTGATAAAAAATTAGTATGAATGATTACGAAAAGAGGTAAGTGTAGTGGCAGAAAAAAATTCGGAGTATATTATTATTAAAGCAAAAGAAGATGGAGTGAATGTAATTGGACTTACAAGAGGTTCAGATACTAGGTTCCATCATTCTGAAAAACTAGATGATGGTGAAGTGATGATTGCACAATTCACTGAACATACTTCAGCTATAAAAGTGCGCGGAAATGCTCAAATATATACTCCATTTGGAGAGGTTGAAAGTACACGAAAATAAGCAGGGGAAACCTGCTATTTTCGTGTCAAAAAGAATTTTTATGGAATAGCTGATCCTGTTGCTCAATCTTCCGCTTTTAAGTATATCGTTACGTGCTTAAAGCAGATGGAGAATTTCTTATGAATCAATATAGGAAAATGGAACTAGTGAGAAACTGGCTAGTTTTGAGTTAATGGGATTACTTGGGAAGTAAATACCAAACAAAGATTATCAATATTTTTTATGTTATAATATTTGTGTTATTCTATATGGTGATGTAGATTGTGGCATTACGTAAAGTGATGTTCATTTAGATTCAATGTTTATACTTTTTACTTTAAGGAAATAAGGGTGATTGATAGTGGAAAATATATATAATTATAGCAAGGATATAAAAAGTCACATTATTTCAAAAGCGTATCATCCTTATCTTCGTCGATTTTTAAAAGAGCCTGTGATTGAAGAAAAAAAGATATTATTGCTTATTTTACTATTACAAGAATTAAAAATTACGGATGAAGAAAGAGATCAATACATAACAGCAACAATGCTAGTTCAAACGGCACTTGATATTCATGATGAGGTTTCATCTTCAAAGAAACTAGAAGATCCAGAAGTGTTGAAACAACGTCAATTAACTATATTAGCAGGGGATTATTACAGCGGTTTATACTATTACATACTCTCTCAATTTGAAAGAATTGATTTAATTCGATCATTAGCCGAAGGAATTAAAGAGATTAATGAAAAGAAAATCATATATATTCAAAACCAGTTTGCTACAGTTGAAGATATGCTTAATACGGTAAAAGTGATTGAGTCTTCTTTAATTGTAAAAGTAGAAGAATGCTTTGGTTCACAAAAATATAAACATTTCATAGAAGATTATTTGTTGCTACATCGTTTACAAAAAGAATATGCAACCGTAAAAAATGGTAACAAGTCTCTACTATGTAATGGATTCTCCAAAATTAGATATTCAAAAGATATGGCTGATTTAACACAAAGTGAAACAATTCAATTAATAGAATATATCGATATACAAATTAAAGCATTAAGAGATACATGTGTAAACGAGTTAAAGTTGTTATTTCCTCATGATGTAAGCCTATCAAGTATATTCAAAACAACTCTTGCTGAAGACGGATTAACAGCTAACTCATTTGTGGAAGAAGGGTAAAAAATGACACAGTCAAAAGAAGAAAAAGTACATGATGTATTTGAAAATATTTCAACGAACTACGATAAAATGAATTCTGTCATAAGTTTTCAACAACATGTAAAATGGCGTAACGAAACGATGAAAATTATGCAAGTACAACCAGGAACGAAGGCTTTAGATGTATGTTGTGGGACTGGAGATTGGACGATTGCATTAGCTAATGCGGTAGGGCCAAAAGGGCATGTGACTGGCTTGGATTTTAGCAAAAATATGCTTTCTGTTGGAGAAGAAAAAGTAAAGAAGCTTCATTTAAATCAAGTTGAGCTTATTCATGGAAATGCAATGAGCCTACCATTTGAAGATAATTCTTTTGATTATGTAACAATAGGATTTGGTTTACGGAATGTACCAGATTATATGAAAACTCTTGAAGAAATGAATCGTGTACTAAAGCCTGGTGGAATGGCTGTCTGTCTTGAGACGTCCCAACCCACTTTATTTGGATTTAGACAAGGCTACTATTTTTACTTTAAATATATCATGCCGCTATTTGGAAAATTATTCGCCAAAAGCTATAAAGAGTATTCTTGGTTACAAGAATCTGCAAGAGAGTTTCCAGGAATGAAAGAATTAGCGGAAATGTTTAAAAAGGCTGGATTTGAAAATGTAAAGTATAAATCGCATACTGGTGGGGTGGCTGCTACCCATTATGGATTTAAGAAATGATATGAATTCTTTAGATGAATATAGAGCTGGGTGGAATGTATGAAATATAAAATGTTATCCTCTTTTTTAAATGGTGATTTACAGACAATTGAAAAAGAATTAGAAATAAGTATTAAAGCAGAAGATCCCCTTTTACAAGAGGCTTGTTTACATTTATTACAAGCAGGTGGAAAACGTATACGCCCAGTTTTTGTGTTGTTAGCTGCAAAGTTTGGGGAATATGATATTCATGTAATAAAAAAAGTGGCAGTTGCATTAGAGCTTATACATATGGCATCACTAGTTCATGATGATGTTATTGATGAGGCGGCAACTCGTCGTGGTGCGCCTACTATCCAGGCAAAATGGAATAATTCAGTAGCGATGTATACAGGAGATTACATTTTTGCTAGGTCTTTTGAGCTTATTACAGAATTAAAAATTCCAGCTCTACATCAACTGTTAGCGAAAACAATAGTTGAGGTTTGTTTAGGGGAAGTAGAACAAATTCGAGATAAATACAATTTCGAACAAAATGTACGAGTATACTTTAGAAGAATTAAAAGAAAAACAGCGCTATTAATTGCTTCAAGCTGTCAATTAGGTGGAATTGCTTCTGGTGTAGAGGAAGAAATACATAAAAAGTTATATCGTTTTGGATATTATGTGGGTATGTCCTATCAAATCATCGATGATATTTTAGATTTTACAGCTTCAGAAAAAGTGCTGGGAAAACCTGCGGGCAGTGACTTAAGACAGGGGAATATTACCATGCCGGTTTTATTTGCTATGCAGAATCCAGAATTAAAGAAACAAATCGAAACCGTCCACGAAGGAATTGATCCAAAGGAATTAAAGCCAATTATCGAGAGTATTAAAAAATGTGGAGCAATTGAACAGTCTATTGCAATTAGTGATCGATATCTTAAAAAGGCTTTTGAAGAACTAGAGGGCTTACCAAATATTAGAGCTAGAAAAGGATTACATGATATTGCCAAGTTTATTGGTAAACGAAAATTCTGATATTTAATTTTGTGACAGTTGCTAATTTTCTCAATCAATGTTACTATTTTTTTGGCTTGTAAATTAAATAAGCTTAAATCACATACTTATAGGAGTGGAGTTAACATGGAGAAAACTTTTTTAATGGTTAAACCTGATGGCGTTCAACGTCAATTAATTGGAGATATAGTTGCACGTTTTGAAAGAAAAGGCTTCCAATTAGTAGGGGCTAAATTAATGCAAATCTCAAACGAATTAGCAGAGCAACATTATGGTGAACATAAAGAGCGTCCTTTCTTCGGAGAGTTAGTAGAATTTATTACTTCTGGACCAGTATTTGCTATGGTTTGGGAAGGTGAAAACGTAATTTCTACAGCTCGTAGTATGATGGGAGCAACTAATCCGAAAGATGCAGCTCCTGGTACAATTAGAGGAGATTACGCAGCTACTGTAGGTAAAAATATTATCCACGGTTCTGATTCACCTGAAAGCGCTGAGCGTGAAATCGGTTTATTCTTTAAACAAGAAGAATTAGTTAATTATACAAAATTAATTAATGAATGGGTTTATTAATTGATTTGAATTAGAAAATAATAGTTAAGACCTACACTTTTGTTGTAGGTCTTTTTTTGTGGCAGTTTTCTAATTGTTATTATTTCTAAATAAGTTGGTGATGATAACTTGTTTGAGAGGAAGTGTATTGATAGAACAGTGGGACTCATGTGGAAGGAAACGGGTATCGAGGAGGGGAATTCAAGCTATAATCCCCACTTGTCCATAGGTGGTAGCAAAGCGAAAATAGCTTTTATTATCAATAATTATCTTTACATATTCTATTTAGAAAGGACTAGCCTCTTTAGAGCTTATCTAATACACTATAAAGTATAAATTATTATTTCTATAAAACCTTTTGTAGAGTTTTGCGACATATACTAGTACAATTTAATTACAAGACAATTAATTGAAAATTAAAACATATTAAAGCTATGATGAGTTAGATTTGCTAATTAGAAATGTTATAGCATAGTAATAGGGAGCAGGGATTGATTTATGTCTAATGAATATCGTGAATTTGCTATTAAGGTAAAAGGATTAACAGGAATAGATCTGCAATTATATAAAGAAGCGCAGATGAAGAGACGATTAACATCATTGTATGAAAAAAAAAGGTTTAAAAACTTTTATGAATACTACCAATTTATTTCAACAAATAAAGAAGGATTGAATGAATTTTTAGATCGAATGACCATTAATGTATCTGAATTTTATCGAAATGCTAAGAGATGGGAAATTTTGAATAATAAAATCATGCCACAATTATTGAAAGAAAACTCACGTTTAAAAGTATGGAGTGCAGCTTGCTCTACTGGAGAGGAACCTTACACATTGGCGCTAATACTATCTCAGCACTTACCTTTATCAAATATTTCAATCTTAGCTACTGATATTGATGAAAATGTCATTGCTCGAGCGAAAATGGGAGTATATCATGAAAGGGCATTAAATGAAATGCCTGTTGATATCAAAAAGAAGCATTTTGATAAAGAGGGTGAGTATTATCGTCTTCATGATAAGATTAAAAACACCGTTACATTTAAGAAGCATAATCTATTGGCTGATTCATATGAGAAGAATTTTGATCTAGTTGTTTGCAGAAATGTGCTTATTTACTTTACGGAAGAGGCTAAAGATATGTTATACGAGAAATTCAGTCAGTCGATGCGAAAAGGCGGAATTTTCTTTGTAGGAAGTACAGAGCAAATATTTAGTGCGACAAAATATCAATTTGAAGTGGAAGATACTTTCTTTTATAGAAAAATGTAATTCATATTATTGGATAATTTTTTCGTTTTATATTACATACCAGCTTGTTTATGATATATTGTTACATAAAAGCTTTAAAGTGCTAAAAAGGGGATGAAGAGATTGCGTTATTTAACATCTGGAGAGTCACATGGACCTCAACTAACAACGATTATTGAGGGTTTACCTGCAGGAATGCCTATAACGGCTGATGATATTAATCAACAACTAGCCCGTCGTCAAAAGGGACACGGTCGTGGAAGAAGAATGGTTATTGAAAAAGATACTGTAAATATTACAGCCGGAGTAAGACACGGAAGAACTTTAGGATCACCTATATGTTTAGTTGTTGAAAATAATGATTGGAAACATTGGACAAAAATTATGGGTATTGAACCGATTAGTGAAGAAGAAGCGGAGAACATTTCTAGAACTATTTCTAGACCACGACCTGGTCATGCAGATTTAAATGGTGGATTAAAGTATGGGCATCGTGATTTACGTAACGTATTAGAACGTTCATCAGCACGAGAAACAACAGTTCGAGTCGCTGCAGGAGCATTGGCTAAAACTCTATTATCACACTTAAGCATAGAAATTGGTTCACATGTACGTAAAATTGGTGGTATTGAAGCTTCTTCTACATCATTTGAAAGTATGCAGGAATTACAGAGAATTACTGAGGAATCTCCTGTACGGTGTCTTGATCCAGAAGCTGAAAAAAAAATGATGGCGGCAATTGATGACGCTAAAGCAAATGGTGACTCAATTGGTGGGATTGTCGAGGTTATAGTTGAAGGAATGCCAGCAGGGGTTGGAAGTTATGTGCATTATGATCGCAAAATTGATGCTAAGCTAGCAGCGGCAATTTTAAGTATAAATGCTTTTAAAGGTGTAGAAATAGGTATGGGCTTCGAGGCTGCTGACCGCTTTGGCAGTGAAGTTCACGATGAGATTGCATGGAGTAAGGAAAAAGGATATTATCGTCTAACCAACCGTCTTGGTGGTATTGAGGGTGGTATGACTACTGGTATGCCAATTGTTATTAAAGGTGTAATGAAGCCTATTCCAACTTTATATAAACCTTTAAAAAGTGTAGATATTAATACGAAGGAAGTATTTACAGCTAGTATTGAACGTTCTGATAGCTGTGCTGTGCCAGCAGCAGCGGTTGTAGCTGAAGCTGTAGTTGCATGGGAATTGGCGAATGCCATAATTGAGCAATTCCCTAGTGATACATTTAACGGCCTTGTTGAATATATTGAACAATATAGAGAAAAATTAAAGGAGTTTTAAAATATGAAAAAGCTAACGATTGAGACAACATCCAAAACTTATCCTGTTATAATCGGTAGCGACATATTAAAGGAACTGCCAATTTATATCCAATCTTCTTTAGACCCTGTATCGAAAATATGGATTATTTCTGATCAAACTGTATCAGAATTGTACTTAGAACATTTGAAGAGTATTTTAGCACCATCTTTTAATGAATTAGTCGTAAGTATTGTTCCATCTGGTGAATTTGCCAAAACCTTTGCTGTATTTGAACAATGTCACCAAGATGGGTTAGAGCATAATGTTAATCGAAAATCATTAATATTGGCTTTAGGTGGTGGAGCAGTTGGAGATTTAGCTGGATTTGTTGCAGCAACCTTCATGAGAGGGATTCGTTTTATTCAAATACCTACAACTCTTTTAGCGCATGATAGTGCAGTTGGAGGTAAGGTTGCCATCAATCATAAGCTAGGGAAAAATATGGTCGGTGCTTTTCATCAACCAGAAGCAGTGTTTTATGATTTAAGTCTTTTACAAAGCTTGCCTGAAAAGGAGATACGTTCAGGATTTGCTGAAGCTATTAAGCATGCATTAATTCAGGACGATTCCTTCTATCAATGGATGTTACAAGAGATAAAAAGTCTAAAAGATCTACAAGCTGAAGTGTTATCTTACGTAGTGGAAAGAGGGATTGCGATAAAGGCAGCTATTGTAAAGGAAGATGAAAGAGAAACGGGAATACGTGAGTATTTGAATTTTGGACATACATTAGGGCATGCAATTGAAGCAAATGTAGGCTATGGTAAAATTACACATGGTGAAGCTGTGTTAATTGGAATGATATTTGCTCTGAAATTAAGTGTGGACAAGGCTCAATTACAATTCGATGTTAAGAGCTTTGAAAATTGGGTGGAGCATTTAGGCTACGAAACAAACCTTCCGAACTGTAATTTTGAGGATTTATTGTGTAGCATGAAAAAAGATAAAAAAACAACGGGTAACGAAACAACTTTTGTTGTATTAGATGCTATAGGTAAACCAAATAGAATATTAGTTGATGATGAAGTTATATTGGAATCATTAAGAAAATATTTTAATTAAAATAGCGATTAATAGAATTTTTAGTCTTTTAGAAAATAATAATGATTTTTGTGTATCATCTATTTAGGAAATTTACGAAGATTAGTCTAACTTCTAGCTTCTCTAGTGGGATAAAATGTCTGCTGAGAAGGTTAAAGCATTTAGATCACATGGGTGTTAACTTAGCTATTGTTCCATACATGCAAGGCGTTTGCACTTTTATTCTGAACAATTGGAGGAGAGGAAATGACGAGAGGAGTTCGAGGAGCTACTACTGTGGTGCAAAACAACGAACGAGAAATCATTGACCATACTGAAGAACTTCTTCGTGAAATGGTTAGTAAGAATGGGATAGAACCGGAAACAGTATGTTCTGTCATTATATCTGTTACAGAGGAATTAACAGCAACATTTCCTGCTAAAGCTCTTCGAAGATTAGAAGGATGGACTTATGTACCAGTCATGTGTTTTAGGGAAATTCCAGTGGAAAACGCGCTTGAAAATTGTATAAGAATCATGTTGCACTGGAATACGGATAAAGGTCAAAAAGAAATCGAGCATGTCTATCTTAAAGGAGCTAAGGTTTTACGACCGGACTTGTCTCGTATAAATAAATCAATTTAACTTAAGTTAAAGGATGAAAACACGTATGAAGGGGCTGTTTCAAAAGCACATGCTTTTGGTAGCCCCTTTTGTTCTAAATGAGGAATATGCGATGACAAAAGTGGAAAATCAAGAGATGTATCTTTCATATTGATAAAATTATGCTATAATAAAGAAAACTTTAATACTTTAATGTGATAAAAGATTGGGGCGAGTGGGATGAAATGGAAAAATACTATATTAAATTTAAAAGCTTATCAACCTGGCCGAACAATTGACCAAGTAAAAAAAGAATTCGGATTAAATTCTGTAGTTAAGCTTGCAAGTAATGAAAATCCATTCGGTTACTCACAAAAAGTAACTGAAACTTTAGATAAAATGACACGAAGATTTGAACTTTATCCTGATGGAAGTGCAAACGTTCTAAAAGAAGCTTTATCTAAGGAAAAAGGATTCACAAAGGAGCAGTTTATTCTAGGGAATGGTTCAGATGAAATTATTAATATTATAGCTAGAAGTTTGCTTAAACCCGGTGTAAATACAGTTATGGCAACTCCAACTTTTTCACAGTATAAGCATAATGCAATTGTTGAGGGAGCTGAAATTAGAGAGATTCCTTTAAAGGATGGTAATCATGATTTACTAGCGATGCTTTCAGCCATAGATGAAAATACAGCAGTAGTATGGATTTGTACACCGAATAATCCAACGGGTGTATATATTAAAGAAAATGATTTAATTTCATTTCTAGATGCAGTTCCTACAGATGTATTAGTAGTGTTGGATGAGGCCTACGCTGAGTATGTAGTGGCTGATGATTATTATCATACTTCAACATTACTTGAAAAATATCAGAATATAATTGTTCTTCACACTTTTTCTAAAATATATGGAATGGCCAGCTTTAGAGTTGGTTATGGCATATCAAATAGTGAAGTGATATCGAAATTAGAGCCAGTCAGAGAACCGTTTAATGTGAATACACTTGCGCAATTTGCAGCAGCGAGTGCATTAGAAGATCAAGAATTTATTGAGAACTGTAAAATAAATAATCGTCAAGGTATGGAGCAATTCTATGATTTTTGTAGAGAACAACAACTATTTTACTATCCTTCTCAAGCTAATTTTATTTTAATAGATGTTCAAGTTGATAGTGATGAGGTTTTTCAATATTTAATGGGCAAGGGATACATTATTCGTAGTGGTAAAGCGTTAGGATTCCCTACATTTGTAAGAATAACCATTGGAACGAAGGAACAGAATGAAGGCATTATTCAGCAGTTAAGAGGTTTCTTTTTAGAAAAGAAAGCTCCTACACAAAAAATGAATCGTTAAAGGGGAGAGTGAGTTTGCGAGGTAATGTATTCGTAATTGGTCTAGGTCTTATAGGAGGATCAGTTGCTTTAGCTATTAAAAATACTCATCCTGATACGATTATTTCTGGGTTTGATATTAATGATAGTAGTTTACAACTTTCTAAAGCATTAGGGATTATCGATAAAACATGTGAGTCTATACAGGAATGTGCGGAAAATGCTGATTTAATCATTATTGGAACACCGGTGAAACAAACAGAAGAATTGTTATCGCAATTAGCGACTTTTCATCTAAAAGAAAATACGATTGTAACAGATGTGGGAAGTACAAAAACAAAAATTACAAAAGCGGCTGCTAAGTTAATGGAAAGAGGAGTAACTTTCATTGGCGGTCATCCAATGGCTGGTTCACATAAAACAGGTCCTGCAGCAGCCAAAACACATTTATTTGAGAATGCCTTTTACTTATTAACACCTACAGAACAAGTGGAAGAAAAGCAAATTGCAATGCTAAAGGCGTGGTTACGGGGAACAAAAGCACATTTTCTCGTTGTAACACCAGAGGAACATGATCAACTTACTGGGGTAATTAGTCATTTTCCACATATCATTGCTGCTGGTCTTGTACAAAGTGCTTATAAATCCAATTTAGAGAATAATTTAGTTACTCGTCTGGCGGCTGGTGGCTTTCGAGACGTGACACGTATTGCTTCTAGTAGTCCAGAGATGTGGAGGGATATTCTGCTTCACAATCGAGAAGTATTGCTCTCGCTAATGAATGAGTGGATAAAAGAGATGGAAGAAGTAAAAAGTTACATTTATAATAATGATAGTCAACATATTTTTGATTTTTTCTCGAAGGCAAAAGAATTTCGAGATGAACTACCAATACGTTCTCAAGGTGCTATTCCAGCATTTTATGATTTGTATGTTGATGTACCAGACTATCCAGGTGTGATTGCTGAGGTGGTTGGATATTTAGCAGAGGAAAGAATAAGCTTAACCAATATCCGTATTTTAGAGACAAGAGAAGAACTATATGGTGTTCTTGTTATATCGTTTCAATCTGAAGGCGATCGTAAGCTAGCAGAGGAATGTTTAGAAAAGAAAACAAATTTTGGTGTTTATATTATGTAGATGAATAGTGAGGATTATCTTATGACGAATAAGCAGTTAATAACAAATGTACAGTCGTTAAAGGGTACAGTAGAAATTCCGGGTGACAAATCAATTTCACATCGCTCTGTTATGTTTGGTTCCATTGCAGAAGGAACTACAACTATTCATAACTTTCTAGAAGGCGAAGATTGTTTAAGCACGATTGAGTGTTTTAAAAAGATGGGTGTAGACATAAAACGAGACGGAACAAATGTCACTATAGAAGGTAAAGGCTTTAATGGCTTACATGAATCTAATGAACTATTAGATGTTGGAAATAGTGGAACTACTATCCGTTTAATGATGGGTATATTAGCTGGATTACCATTTCATAGTGTATTAGTTGGTGATGATTCAATCGCTAAAAGACCAATGACAAGAGTTGTAAATCCATTACGTCTTATGAATGCGAAAATTGATGGAAGAGAAAATGGTAAGTATACTCCTTTAAGTGTACGTGGTGGTAGTTTACAAGGTATTACATATGAATTACCTGTTGCTAGTGCACAAGTAAAATCGGCTATTTTACTAGCTGGATTACAGGCAGATGGAACAACTATTGTTGTTGAACCTACAAAAACAAGAAATCATACAGAAACAATGTTACAGATGTTTGGAGTAGATATTGAAAGTAAAGAAAATGAAATTAAGTTACGAGGCAATCAAACATTAACAGCAACAAATGTGATTGTACCTGGTGATATATCCTCGGCAGCTTTTTTCTTAGTAGCTGGAGCTATTGTGCCAAACAGTAGTGTAGTTTTAAAAAATGTAGGATTAAATAAAACAAGAACAGGAATAATTGATGTTTTGAAAGAAATGGGTGCCAATATAACAATTGAGGTGAATCCCGAGAGTCATCCTGCTGAACCTTATGGCGATGTTACGATTTCTACTTCAGAATTAAAGGGTATTGAAATCAAAGGCGATATCATACCAAGACTCATAGATGAGTTACCAGTTATTGCTTTAATGGCTACACAAGCAGAAGGAACTACGGTTATTTCAGATGCGAAGGAACTCAAGGTGAAAGAAACGAATCGTATTGATACAGTAGTAGCTGAGTTATCAAGGCTAGGAGCGAATATAGTTGCAACAGAAGATGGCATGATTATTCAAGGTAAGACAAAGATTTCAGGTGGTAAGGTTAATAGTTATGGAGATCATCGTATTGGCATGATGCTAGCAATAGCTGCATTGATTGCAGACGGCGAAGTTACTCTCGAAAATGCTGATGCAGTAGCAGTATCGTATCCAACTTTTTTTGAACATCTTCATCAGTTAATTCAGTAATTGCTGTCTAGTTATTGAAATCGGCAAATAGGAAATCTTGATAGATTTTTCATAAAACAGTGGTTAACTCAAAAAATTATAAGGAGCGAGACTTCTGGGGGAGAAGAGGAAAGGTGAGATCCTACAGGCACAATGTGCCGAGGAAGCTCACCTCCTACCTCGTGGAAAGAAAGTATCCTAGAATGGAATTGAACTCAGTCTATACTTGCTACTTATTCAATGACAACATTAGTATACGAAAGATAAAACACGATACATCAGCTTTTATTAAAAAGTAAGTATACATAAACATAACATTTAAATAATTCCATATGAAGTGTAGAGGCGTCTAAAAGGGATTGGAAATCCCTTTTAGACTGCCTTTTTTTATGAAGTGTAAATCATTGTGAATTTATTAATCTAGGTTAAAGATAAAAAATTATATATAATATAGATTAGATTTGCTATCATATTTGTCCGATTTTTCTCATACATTGACTTAAAACCACAGGGATGTGATTGGCTTGTCTTATATTATTGAGAAAATCGCTCTTTATGAAAACGCCAATATGCATGTGACAAATCTAGTTGTAAAGAATAATACTATTTATAGCCGAGATACAAATGTTGATCGTATGAAATTTATTCGTCTTCATTTGGACAAGCACATTATGATTGCTAGTGAAACTGTTTTAGGTAATATAGAACAATGGAAAAATGATGGGATAGAATATGCGAAAGAAGTAGTGCTGCTTGGAGCTACTACAGTGGTTTTTCCTATTGATGTTCAGTTTGTTTATCAGTTACATTCAAATGTAGAAGAAGCAAGAGAATTATTAAAGGGATTCCCTCTTGATTATGTAATTGTTCTTAGAATCCCTCAATCGATGATGAAACAGGAGGTTGTAAGATATTGTAGAAAGCATTCCATTTCAGCTGTTATCATCACAATTAAGGATGTTAGTGAAATTAAGCAAATATCGTGGAGTTGGATAAAAGACGCGATTTTTCCTTATCGATTAGTTTTTATTCCACAATTTCTAGAAAGTGATGAACATCAGCTTCGACTATGGAGACAACTTTTATCTCGAGAAAAAATATCACATTTTTCTCTGCCATTCTCTTACCATCGATCTTTATCAAAAGATGAATTAAAAAAAATGGGGGTATATCCTTTTAAAGGAATTATTCGTAGTGGTGGAGAAGTGTCGTACAATTTAATAAAGGAAATGAATCAGAAATGTTTAATTTATAATGAAGAAACATATTATGATAAAATAGAACTTACTATTTTTAAAAATGAAGTCATTCGTGTTGGAAATCTTGTTACATTTCCATCTTTTACAGGGAAGGAATTAAAGATAAAAGTACCAGGTTATTTTCAATAAATATTTTTGTTAGTATGACAGGAAGGAATATTATGATCAGTATAGAAAAAGTAATAGAAAAAATTAATAATGGAGAATTAGAAGAAGCATATCAACATATACATACAATACAAAACAGTGGTTTTGAAGAAGATATTTTTGTCTTAGCTGAAAAACTATCTGAAATAGGGTTTTTGGAACAAGCATTTGAGCTATACGAACATTTGCTAATTTCGCATCCTAATGAAGGAGAGCTATTATTGTCATTAGCTGAAATATGCATAGAGCTTGATAAAGAAGATGAAGCACTAGAACTTGTTCAAAAAGTCAAAAAAGATGATCCACTCTATGCAAGTGCATTATTGTTAGAAGCAGATTTATATGGACTTAATGGCTTGGATGAGGTTGCATACAAAAAATTACTCGAAGCCAAAAAAATCTATCCAGATGAAATTCTAATTGATTTTGCATTAGGTGAACAGTGTTATGTACAAGGAAGCTTTCAAGAAGCTATACAATATTATCAAACTGTACTTAACGAACAAGAAGAAATTGCTAATATCTCCATTCATCAGAGAATAGCAGAAGCTTATAGTAATTTAGGGCAATTTGAAGAGGCACTACCATTTTATGAAAAAAGCTTAGAACATAAAGTTGAACTCAACACATTGTTTCAATATGGTTTGACTGCGTACCAAGCGGGACATTATAAGACGGCGATTGATCAATTAATGAAATTGAAAGCAATGGACCATGAATTTCATTCCCTTTATTTTTATTTAGCTGCCTCTCACGAACAGCTAGGAGAGTACGAAACTGCATTCTCTATATTAAAGGAAGGAATTAAACAAGACGAATTTAATAAGGAGCTATACTTTAAAGCTGGTAAATTGGCACTTAAATTAAATGAGCAAGATCAAGCAGAAAACTACTTTAGAGAAGCAATAGCGATTGATCCAGGGTATTTAGAAGCGAGTATAACTTTATCAAAATATTTAATTCAAATGAATCGTCATGAAGATTGTATTGAAACGATTAATAGCGTAATGGAGTTCGGGGAAAATGACCCTCAATTCGATTGGTTATTAGCTACTTGTCATAATGAATTAGAGAATTATGAGGAAGCAAACAAATATTATACAGAAGCATATGAAGCGTTTAATCAGGATGAAGATTTTTTACATGAATATGGATATTTTTTATTAGAAGAAGGAAATACGAAGTTAGCAGTAGAACAATTTAATAAGCTACTTTTATTGAGCCCTTGGAATGAAGAATATTTATCCATTTTAGATAAGCTTCAAAATGAGTAAACATTTAAAAGTGAATAAATGTAGTTCTAATTTTTAGAAACATAAAATAAGTAAATTAGAAAAGGGATGCTTCACTATTGTGAACCAAAAATAAGCAACAGAGGAGGGAATTTTGATGGCTGCCCCTGTTACTGTAAACGAGAAAAAAGAGTTTATTCGTTGGTTTTTAAATCATTATCAATTAAAAAGACGTGAATGTGTTTGGATTTTAAATTATTTAATGAGTCATGACCAATTAATGAAAAAGGTCCATTTTGTAGAGGATGCCCAATTCTGTCCTAGAGGCTTAGTAATGGCAACTCATTGTGTAGACGAACCACCTTTTAAATTTTACAAGTCAAATATTATGACAACAGATGCAGAAAAATCATTTCACGATATTCGCTTGAATCGAGAAGAAGATATTTTCATTACATTACATTTCCGATCAGCTTATTCTTCTTATCAATATGCGGCAGTCCTTGAGAAAAATCCATTTGTTCCAATCAATGGGGTAAACAATGAGAAAGATAAGATTATTGCTGAACAAGTACTAGAAGAATCACTTTCTTCATTCCAAAGAGCAAAACTTTTAAAACAAATTGATGATGCACTTGATCGTCACGACTATGAAGCTTTTCTATCATTGACAGAGGCATTAAATAAATTGCAAAACAATTAATCAAAAAGACTATCCGAAGGTAAATTCTTTGAGATAGTCTTTTTTGTTTTGTCGAAACTCTTCTTCGTTCAATACCCTAAGATAATCTCGGTCTTTTTATCAATCAATAAAGTTCCTTTTTTCTTAATATCTACAAATGGAGAAAAATGTTATTATTGTATTGTTTATACAATAATTTAGGGGTGGAACAATATGAAGTGGATTGCGAAAGACATTGAAATGTTTGATGGAGCGAGAGAGTATGTGGATACAGCTTTAGTTCCTTTAGTTGGTATAAGTTTTTCTGAGGGAATCAAGCAAAGTGCATCAACATCTGAATATATAACTATACTATCCAATGAAATTGAAAAACAATTTAAAGGTAGAGTCATGCTTCTTCCTTCTATTATGTATAACTTAAATTGGGAGAAACAAGAAAAAACAGAACTATTAATAAAATGGAAGCGTATTCTTCAAGAAGAAAAATTCTCTCATATATTCTTCCTAACTGCAGATGGACAGATGAATGTAAATGATGAATTAAATGAAAGTATTCTTTGGTCAACATCGATTCCTTTGGAGCATTTAGAAGAAAAGTATAAAAAGCCAATGATGGAAGAACAAGTGAAGAATATGTTAAACACAATTATTGAAAAATGGAGAATTAAATAATTTGGTAATTTTGGATATATGACACATTTTTGCCATTACTTGAGCTATTGGAATATTGACCTTATTTCCATATTAGGATATTATTGGTATGTCTTAGTTTTATAGATTTGTTCCTTATATAATGTCCATTGGACTCAGCTATATTGATAGAGGGGGGGAAATTTTATGAGCAAACAGCGTGTTTCTAGACGTCAATTCCTTAACTACACACTAACTGGTGTAGGCGGTTTCATGGCTGCTGGGATGATTATGCCAATGGTGAGATTCGCAGTGGATCCAGTGTTAAAAGGCGGATCAGATGGTAGCTTTGTTCCAACAAAGGTAAAAGAAAGCGAACTGACGGAAGAGCCACAAAAAGTCAGCTTTACGGTCGAACAAAAGGATGGTTGGTATGACTCTGAAGAAACTAGGATTGCATGGGTGTTTAAAGATGACAAAGGTGAAATTGTAGCACTATCACCAATCTGTAAACATTTAGGTTGTGTAGTCGATTGGAATACGGACAAGAATAATCCAAATCGCTTCTTCTGTAATTGTCACTTTGGTTTGTATGAGAAAAATGGTAAAAACGTTCCGAATACACCGCCATTGGGACCACTTGATGTTTATGAGGTTAAGGTGAAAGATGGAATTTTAAATCTAGGCACTATTAAGCCAAATCCAGTTAAGGGGGCGTAATCATTGTTAAACAAAATCTATGATTGGGTTGACGAGCGTATTGAAATTACGCCATTATGGCGAGATATAGCCGATCATGAAGTTCCAGAACATGTAAATCCTGCCCATCATTTTTCAGCATTTGTATATTGTTTCGGAGGATTAACATTTTTTGTAACGGTTATTCAAATATTATCTGGTATGTTTTTAACAATGTATTATGTACCAGATATAAAAAACGCTTGGGAATCTGTATATTATTTACAAAATGAAGTAGCATTTGGACAAATTGTCCGTGGGATGCACCATTGGGGAGCCAGTTTAGTTATAGTTATGATGTTTTTACATACCTTACGTGTTTTCTTCCAAGGTGCTTACAAGAAACCACGTGAACTCAACTGGATTGTTGGGGTATTAATTTTCTTTATTATGTTAGGTCTTGGTTTTACTGGATATTTATTACCTTGGGATATGAAAGCGCTATTCGCAACAAAAGTTGGTTTGAATATAGCTGGTTCTGTTCCACTTATAGGGGAACAAATCAAGATATTACTAGCTGGTGATGGATCAATAGTTGGTGCGCAAACACTAACTCGTTTCTTCGCTATCCATGTATTCTTCTTACCAGCGGCATTACTCACCTTAGTTGCCGTTCACTTCTTAATGATTCGAAAACAAGGTATTTCAGGTCCTCTATAATCTTTTCAGGTTTAATTATTAGAAAATACTAATTTTTTCGAATAAAAAAGGAGGGATTTTTTCGATGCATCGTGGAAAAGGTATGAAATTCGTTGGTGACTCACGTGTTTCTGCAGTGAGAAAACCCAATATTCCAAAAGATTATTCAGAATACCCTGGGAAAACAGAAGCATTTTGGCCAAACTTTCTTTTAAAAGAATGGATGGTAGGTGCGGTTTTCTTAGTAGGATTCTTATGTTTAACAGTTGCACATGAACCACCGTTAGAAAAAATGGCAGACCCAGCTGCTTCAGGGTATATTCCACTTCCAGACTGGTACTTTCTGTTCTTATATCAACTTTTAAAATATTCATATGCTTCTGGTCATTATAATGTAGTGGGTACAATTGTTCTTCCGGGTCTAGCTTTTGGGGCGCTTATGCTTGCTCCATTCATTGATAGAGGACCTGAGAGACGACCATCAAAGCGTCCAATCGCAACAGGTATGATGTTATTAGCGGTAATAAGTATTTTTTATTTAACTTGGGCATCGGTTGCTCAACATGATTGGGATGCAGCTAAGAAACAAGGAGCTATTGTTTTAGGTCCAGAGATTGATAAAGAAGATCCTGGTTACAAAGTTTACGAAGCTCAAGGTTGTATTAGCTGTCACGGAGGTAACTTAGAAGGTGGAGCTGCTGCACCGAAATTATCTGGTACAGGCCTATCACCAGAAGAAGTAGCTAAAATTGCTAAAGAAGGAATTAAAACAATGCCTGCTGGTATTTTCAAAGGTACTGATGAAGAGTTAACTCAACTCTCAGAATTCATATCTAAATTAGAAGCAGAATAAAGAGATTGGGGCTATCTGAAAAGTGATTTTTAACATTTTTCGGAGGCCCTTAAGTTTTGTTATCGCCATTGGATATGGATTTGTTTTAGTAAAGGGAAACATAAAAATTAGATAAAATGTAAGAAGGTGTCCATCATTGTTATCTTTTTGGATACCTTCTTTTTTGGGTTGCTTTCTATAAATCGTTGTTTTAGATAAGTTACTTGATTGAAGAGTACGGCTCGAGAAGCTCGCTTTCACCGAGGAGGCTTACCAATCTCCCCTCTGAAAGCGAGCGCTTTGGAGTGGATTGTAATCTTGACAAAGAGGGACAAATTCGTTCGTATCATGTATTCTTGTTTCAAGAGAATATTTCACAAAGTTCAACTGAAATTGATATAATCTAATCGAAATGATGAATTTAAAACTTATTGAAAAAAGGAGTTGCAATCATCTATGATCAACATTTTAATTGCAGATGATGATACGAATATAAGAGTATTAGTTAAACACTATTTGCAAGGGGCTGGATATACTGTTTTTGAAGCGAAAGATGGAAAGGAAGCCTCTCAATTATTAACGGAAAAACAAATCCATCTTGCTGTCGTTGATGTAATGATGCCGAACATTGATGGTTTTCAATTATGCCAAGAAATAAGAAAGTTTTATGATATTCCGGTTATTCTATTAACTGCGAAGGACCAATTGGTGGATAAAGAGAAAGGATATGCAGTTGGAACAGATGATTATTTAACAAAGCCATTTGAGCCAAAAGAATTGTTATTTCGTATAAAAGCTTTATTACGACGCTATCAAATGGTGAATGCAGAAAAAATAATACTAGGAAATACAACCATTGATAGAAGAAGCTATGAGGTGCAATGTGAAGGGAAACTATTTATGCTTCCGATGAAAGAATTTGAGTTGTTGTCTCAGTTAGCAAGTTATCCAGACCGGGTTTTTTCACGAGATGAACTAATTCAACTTGTTTGGGGAGCAGATTTTGAGGGTGACGTTCGAACTGTTGATGTTCACATCAAAAGGCTAAGAGAACGTTTTGCTAATCGAAATTCCGGTTTTTCAATTGCAACAGTACGAGGTGTTGGCTATAAATTGGAGGTAGTAAATAAGTGAAAACACTATATTTACGTATTCTCGTTACGACGTTTGTTGTCATGATAAGTAGTAGTTTATTAGCATTTTTAATTTCAAATGCCTATTACCAATATAAATTAAAGCCTAGAAATGATAAGAAGATTACCAAAATGGCTCTGGATATAGTAGACTTTTATGAAAAAAATCCTGAGGTTAATGTCGGGAATTACTTACATAATATCGGGGATCTAGGATATCAGATATTCATGGTTGATGAATTAGGGAACGAAACAAATTATGGTGGACAATATCGGAAAAATGATTTAGATATTGATGTCATTGATCAGGTGTTAGACGGAGAGATTTATCATGGAGTGGCAGCGTTTCCTACAAGTGCTTTTATTACCGGATTCTTTGACAATGATATTAATAATTCAATCGGTGTACCTGTAAAAATCCACAATCAACAATATGCAGTTTTTGTTCGGCCTGATACAGAGGTTCAATTTGGAGAACTTAGAATCTTTTTTGCTCTATTAATGGTCATAACAGCCATAATTAGCTTTGGATTAATTACCATTAGTACTCGTTATATTGTCAAGCCTATTACCAAATTAACTGAAGCTACAAAGAAAATTGCAAAAGGAAAGTATGATATACAATTACATGTTTCTCGAAAAGATGAAATCGGTGTATTAGCGAATAATTTTTCTGAAATGGCAAAAGGATTGAGTCAACTAGAGGAAATGAGACAAGAATTCGTATCTAATGTTTCGCATGAAATTCAATCGCCACTTGCTTCAATTAAAGGATTTGCACAAACATTGCAAACAGAGGAAGTGACTTTTGAACAACGTCAAAAATATTTAAAAATTATTGAAAATGAAAGTACAAGAATGTCACAACTTAGTAAACAGTTACTACTATTAGCTTCTTTGGACAAGGAAGATACGATATTAGAAAAAAGTTCATTTGATGTAGCAGAACAAATTAAGCAAATTGTTTTTATGACAGAATGGAGTTGGCGAGAAAAAGATTTAGCCATTGACTTGGACTTGCCATCTACTATAATTTTAGGGGATCAGAAATTACTGCATCAAGTTTGGACGAATATATTAACTAATAGTATTAAATATACAGACAATGGAGGTTCTATTTCCATTACGATTAGAGAACAGAAGAACCAATGTCATATTGAATTTAAAGATACAGGTATTGGTATTTCTGAAGAGAATCAGTCTCAAATTTTTAATCGTTTTTATAAGGTTGATAAAGCTCGTAACAGAGGTGGGGAAAGCAATAGTTCGGGACTCGGATTAGCTATTTCAAAAGAAATTATAGATTTACACAACGGTCAGATCATCGTGGAAAGTCAAATAGGAAAAGGATCTATATTTCATATTTATTTACCTCTTGATTGAGTGTAATCTACATTTTATCCTCTGTTTTCTAAAAGTTTGTTGTTGCTAAATACGTTTAGCGTAACAAGGTTGATTGGATTGGAAGATGCGAAACTCCAGTGGCTCCAACCTTGTTTTTTATAGGAAGGTGCGTGTGTTTTTCTTTCTTAATACTACGTAATGATTTGTTCATATGCTGTTCATAGTAAACTCTTATACTGTAATCAAGTTAGAAAAGTTAATAAAGAATTATTACAAACCACCTTTTCTAATAACATCATTTGATTAATACAGTATGAATGAAAAGAACGGAGATGAATGAAAGATGTTTTTAGCATTAAGAGAAATGAAACACGCTAAATTAAGATATTTTATGATTGGCTTAATCATGGTCTTAATTGCTTGGTTAGTATTGTTTGTTTCAGGTTTAGCAAATGGGCTAGCTTCAGATAACGCATCATCAATTAAAAGGTTGGATGCGAATTATTTAGTACTACAAAAAGAAGCAGACCAACGTTTAACAAGATCATTACTTTCTAATGAACAAGTAGAAAATATCCAATCTTTATCAAAAGATGCAACACCTATTGGCATTGGAATGACTACGGTTCTAAATGGAAGTAATAAAATGGATGTCACTTTTTTTGCGGTTAATCCAAAAGAGCGCTTAATGCCTTCAGTTTCAAACGGAAAAGCATTTAATCAAACGACAAATGATTCCGTCGTGGTGGATCAATCATTACAAGATGAGGGAGTAAAAATAGGAGACATCATACAAGATGAGATGACTGGTAAAAAATTAAAAGTAATTGGGTTTACAAAAAATCAGTCGTTCAGTCATACTCCAGTCGTTTTTATGAATTATAAGACATGGGAAGAAATTCAAAAGACGAAAAGAAGCTTCGATGGTTCTTCTGTGATGAATGCTGTTGCATTATCAGTTGATAAAGATACTGCCAATAATATTGAAAAGACAGTGACAGGAATTGAAGTGTTAAGTAAAGATGCATCTCTTACAGGTATTCCTGGTTATTCAGAAGAACAAGGTTCACTGTTAATGATGATTGCCTTTTTGTTTATTATTGCAGCATTTGTATTAGCAGTTTTCTTTTATGTCATTACAATTCAAAAAATGAATCAATTCGGAGTCTTAAAAGCAATAGGAGCAAAGTTTAGCTATCTTGCTCGAGCTATTATTTCACAGGTGATTTTCTTATCTGTTATTAGTTTAATCATCAGTATTGTCTTTACTTATGGTTTATCGTATTTACTCCCAAGTTCCATGCCTTTTGACATTAGTTATCAGTTGGTAATAACTTGTTCGGTTCTATTTTTATCAGTAGCGATTATAGGATCGCTAGTTTCGTTATATCGAGTAGCAAAAGTGGATGCACTTGATGCGATTGGGAGGGTAGCATAATGAAAGACAAACTAATATTAGAACATATTACGAAAGAATTTAATGATGGAAATAAAACGTATCCTGTTTTAAAAGATATCAATTTAAATGTGAAGGCAGGAGAATTTGTTGCTATTGTTGGACCATCTGGTTCAGGTAAAAGTACATTGCTGTCTATTGCAGGCGCCCTTTTATCACCTACAAGTGGGAAAATTCAAATAGGTGATGCTCAGATTGGTAATTTAACGGAACAAGAATTGAATAAAATAAGACTTGAGAAGATAGGATTTATTTTTCAGTCAGCTAATTTAATTCCGTATTTAACTGTAAGAGATCAGTTACTATTAATCGGTGAACTTTCATCAAATCAATCAAAAAAAGTAATGGCTGAGCGTGCAGATGATTTATTAGCTCATTTAGGGTTAAGTCATCGAAAAGATCAATATCCTGAAAAGCTATCAGGTGGTGAAAAGCAACGTGTTGCTATCGCTAGAGCAATGATGAATGACCCTGAGATTATATTGGCTGATGAGCCTACGGCGAGTTTAGATTCAGAAAGAGGAAGAGAAGTTGTTAAAATGCTCTCTGATGAAGTAAAACGAAGTAACAAAGCAGCAATCATGGTAACACATGACTTAAGAATGCTAGATGTGTGTGATCGTGTTGTTCATATGGAAGATGGTGTACTTTCGGAGCTTGAAACAATAAAATAACATAATGGGAAGAGTGAATATGATGGTGATATTCACTCTTTTTTTGATTCTGTAAAAAGATCAAAAGTTACTATTGTATTCAATGATTTAATCGTTTTCTTGAGATTATGTACTAATTATAATTAATTAGAAAATGTTGGCTTTTCATAGTGTGGATTGTATGATAGAACGGTACATAAAAAACATTGTTTCACCTAATCTATTTTTATAACGAAAGAAGGGATAATTTAAAATGAATATCTTATATGCAATGCTCAGAAATAGAGCCTTTATTGTATTATTATTGATTATTAATATTTTCGGGACTATATATGGATACATTTGGTATGGTGGTCAACTAGCTGAAACAAAGACAATCTTCATTCCGTTTGTACCAGATAGTCCAACAGCTTGCTTGTTTTTTGTTATAGCCATTATTGGTTGGTTTTTGAAGAAGAATTGGGGATTATTTGAAGCATTGGCTTTAATATCACTATTTAAATATGGTATATGGGCTGTTGTCATGAATGTATTAACATTATTGGTTTCTGGAGATTTACATCCAACGGGTTATATGTTGATTGCTTCTCATTTAGCTATGGCTATTCAAGGCTTATTATACGCGCCTTTCTATCGGATTAAGATTTGGCATATTGTAGTTGCTGCAGTATTTACTTTACATAATGAAATCATTGACTATGTATTTGGACAAATGCCGATATATGGAGACTTGTCCATTTATATGAATGAAATCGGATATTTTACTTTTTGGTTAAGTATCGTTTCAATATTGTTATGCTATTATTTTGGAATGAAACGTCCTCGCTGGAGACTGGCATTGTAATTTTTATCTACGAGCTTGGTCTACTCTTATCTCTTCTCTCATATATGTAATATGAATAGAGGAGGGACAAGAGTATGTTTAATAAAGTAACAGTCATATTGGTTTTATTGTTTTTTTCTTTGGTAACGTCAACAAGTGCTGTAACCTCTTCGAATAAAGACAAGCTAGTTGGGAAAACTGATGAAGCTCTACAAATGACTAAATTAAAAAGGTACGGAGATAGTATAACGATTTTAAATAGCTTTTCAGACCAGTTTTTGCTTTCAGATTCAAATATAGCTAACTTACATGTGGACGAGCGTAGAATTGTAACGGCAGCGTATGATGAGGCAGTAAAAGCTTTAGAAAATGAAAATGTTACACACGATTATAAGGTTAATGCTGTAACAAAACTACGATTGGTTGTCGATGCAATATATTCACAGTATCAGCCTTTATGGACTGAAATGGAAGAGAGAATGATGTCTGCATTCAGTGAAACAAAAAAAGCGGTTAGTGATCAAAATTCGCAAAGCTTTAATAATGAATTAAATAACTTACTCGTTGATTATGATTTAATTTATTATAGTTTGAAAGTGGATTTGTCAGAAGAAACGATCCAAAAAATTGATTCTAAGTTTCAATATTTAGATCACTATCGACCTCAGGTGTTTGAAAATAGTACAAGCGTAAAAGATATAGAAGTGTTACAAAATGACATGAAAACGATATTCGAAGAGATGAAAGAAGATGAAGCAGACCCTTCCTTATGGTGGGTAATCATTTCAACCGGTAGCATTATAATTGGTACATTATCTTACGTTGGTTGGAGAAAATATAGAGGAGCGAAACAATCCATAAAGAAGAGAGAATAGAATGAAACGATCATTTCTGGGGGATTATGAATATAAGTTGAATGGAAGAAATCGTTTATTTGGAGGCTGATATGAGTAATTATTTCATTTATTTAGCGCTTATCGTTTTAATTCCAATATATGCTCAAATGAAAGTTAAATCGACGTATAATAAGTATTCTAAAGTTCCTTCATCTACCGCAATGACAGGTGCAGAGGTTGCCAGAAGAATTCTAGATGATAATGGTTTGTATAATGTGCGAATTGAAGAAACAAGGGGATACTTAAGTGATCACTACGATCCTAGATCCAAAGTTGTTCGACTTTCATCAGCAAATTATCATGGTCATTCATTAGCATCAACAGCTGTTTCCGCACATGAAGTTGGTCATGCTATTCAAGATCAACAAGAATATGCTTTCCTTCGGTTTAGACATTCATTAGTTCCAATTGCAAATATTGGTTCTAATCTTTCATGGGTGTTTATTCTAATTGGTATAATTGCTACTATTCCAAGTTTCATGTTATTAGGTATTTTCTTTATGCTTGCAGCTGTATTATTTCAAGTTGTTACATTACCAGTAGAGTTTAATGCCTCAAGCCGTGCTATGGACCAAGTTGTTGCGCTCGGAATCATCAGAAATGAAGAAGAAAAAGAAACAAAAAGCGTCTTAAATGCAGCAGCTTTAACTTATGTTGCAGCGGCTGCAGTAGCTGTTTTAGAGCTGGTGCGATTAATTTTGATTTACACAGGAATGACAAGGAATGATTAGTTTTCTGGAAGTGTGAATCGTTGGAATTGCTGCTATATTAAAAAAAGGGCTGTCCATAAGTGATTTTTAATAATCACTTATGGACAGCCCCTATGCTTATAAAAAAGTTGAATGGAACATAAGGTGTGAGACGCCTGCTAGAGCAGTGGGATAGGTGAGACCACATAAGCGCTTATGTGCTGAGGATACTCACTGCCTATATTCACTACTTATTTATAGTCTACAAAGTATGCGAAAACAGCCTTTATCTTTGAATTGGGTTTTTATTTTCGTCATGTGTAAATCCTTCACCTAAAACGTCATGGACAACACTAACCGAAACGAAAGCGTGTGGATCTACAGAGGTAATAGCATTTTTTAATCGTACAATTTCGTTTTTACCCACTACGCAATAAAGTACTTCTCGATCTTTTTTTGAGTAAGAACCATAACCTTTAAGAACAGTTACACCTCGTTCCATCTCTTTCATAATCACGTCGGCAATTTCGTTGTTTTTTTCACTGATGATCATAGCACCCCTAGCAGTATAGGCTCCTTCTTGCATAAAATCGATCAGTCTGGCTCCAATAAAAACAGCAATTAGTGTATACATACCTTGTCTGTATGATAAATAAGTTAGTAAAGATAGTGTGATTACGACAGCATCAAACATAAACATCGTTCTGCCCATATTCCAACCTACGTACTTTTGGACAAGACGTGCGATAATATCTACCCCACCTGTTGTACCACCATAACGGAATATAATCCCTAAACCAACCCCGATAAAGGCACCTGCAAATAAAGAGACAAGCATTAAATCATTTTCAAGTGGAATGTTAAATTGGTATCTTTCAAAAATCCATAACCATACGGAAAGCCCCACAGTCCCGATGATGGTGTATATAAATGAAGTTCTCCCTAAAAACTTCCATCCAATGAAAAATAAAGGTAAATTCAAAAAGATGTTGGAGTAGGAAGGATTGATACCCCACAATTGGTATAGTATCAGCGTTATTCCAGTGAAACCACCTTCGGCTAAATGATTTTGCATATTGAAATGGACAAGACCAAAACCGAAAATTCCAGCACCCAATAAAATGAAAAATATGTTTTTAATCTTTAATTGAAATGACATATGTATGACCTCCAGTAGACAGTTCTTCACTGCGCTCATAATTATATAAGATAAGAGAATACAAAGGCAAATCGCATATACATATTTCCATCAGACTATTTATTATTTAGGCTTCTATTATTGCAATTAATAGTACACCATGAACGAATGGGAGTCGTTTATTTAAGGATGTAAATCTATGTATTTGGATGACAGTTTAAAGGTAAATTATATCAATTTAATCTTTGAGGAGATATGTTAAAGCGAACTTTTGTTATAATAGTGATATTATGGTTTTTAATAAAGTGAAACTTCTATTAGTAGGTTTTTTATCCCTCACTAATGGTTAGTTGAATCAATCAGGTTTTTTCTGATGCTTATTTCTAACGGAAACTTCTATGAATATTTGTGGTTGGAAAGGGAGTATTAGCGTCAGTTTGAACGAGATAAAGGATGATGGATAGATGCCAAAAAGCATGAAGCATTTGCAGGAAGAAGTCGATCAATACATAGGTCAATTTAAAGAAGGCTATTTTAGTCCGCTAGCAATGTTAGCAAGGATGTCAGAAGAGCTAGGAGAACTAGCGCGTGAAGTAAATCATTACTATGGTGAAAAGCCAAAGAAAAAAAGTGAAGAAGAAAAGGAAATAAAAGAGGAATTAGGAGATATGTTATTTGTATTAATTTGTTTTGCTAATTCTTTAAATATTGACTTGGAAGAAGCACATGATTTGGTAATGAAGAAGTTTTATACGCGAGACAATAATCGATGGACAAGAATTGAAGATGAAAAGGGGCAGAAATAGTATGGAAAAAATAAAAATTGTTGTAGCTGGTCCACGTGGAAGAATGGGAAAAGAAGCTGTATTTCTTGTTAATCAAACGGAGCATTTTGAGTTAGTAGCAGTTATTGACCGAAAAAATAATGGAGGAAATTTAAAGGATTGTAGTGATTTCCAATCCATTTCAGCTCCAATTTATACGGATATCAATGAATGCTTTCAGCAGGTAAAAGCAGATGTGTTAATAGATTTAACAACTCCAGAGTATGGTATGCAGCACACGGTAGCGGCTTTAGAAAATGGAGTTCGACCTGTGGTTGGTACAACAGGATTTTCATCTGGAGATTTAAAGAAATTAGAGGATATGTGTAAAAATACAGGTTTAGGCTGTATTATCGCACCAAATTTTGCACTTGGTGCTATATTAATGATGAAATTCTCAGAAATGGCTGCTAAGTACTTTAATGATGTTGAAATTATTGAGTTGCACCATGATCAAAAATTAGATGCTCCTTCTGGAACAGCCGTGAAAACTGCTGAGATGATTTCAAAAGTACGTGAATCTAAGGAACAAGGTCATCCAGAAGAAAAAGAAACAATTAAAGGCGCTAGGGGTGCAAATGTTGATGGAATGCATATACATAGTGTACGATTACCGGGATTAATTGCACATCAACAAGTGATGTTTGGGGCTGATGGTCAAACTTTAACGATTCGTCACGATTCATATAATCGTACTTCTTTTATGTCTGGTGTTAAAATGGCTGTAGAGAACGTTATGAAATTAGATGCACTTGTATATGGACTAGAAAATATTATCGAATAGGAGTGGCATACAAATGAATATTGCTCTAATTGCACATGATCAAAAAAAAGAAGATTTAGTTGGTTTTGTTACAGCATATTTATCTATTTTTGAGAAACACACTCTATTTGCAACAGGTACAACAGGAACAAAAATTATGGAAGCAACAGGTTTAAACATTGAGCGTTTTCAATCAGGACCACTTGGTGGGGATCAACAAATAGGAGCACGTATTGCGAACGATGAAATGGATCTCGTTTTCTTTTTTAGGGATCCGTTAACTGCTCAGCCTCACGAACCTGATGTGACTGCATTAGTCAGATTGTGTGATGTATATAAAATTCCATTAGCTACAAATATGGGAACAGCAGAAGTCCTTATTCGAGGTTTAGAAGCAGGAAATATTGATTGGAGAAAAGAATATTAAGTAAGGTGAGAAGAAAATGCATTATGAGATAGACATCTTGGCTTTCGGAGCCCATGCGGACGATGTAGAAATTGGTATGGGAGGTACGATTGCCAAATTCGCCGAGAACGGAAAGAAAATTGTGATTTGTGATTTAACACAAGCAGAAATGTCATCAAATGGAACGGTAGAAACAAGAATAGTAGAAGCAAATAAGGCTTCTCATATACTAGGTGTAAATGAAAGAATAAACGCCTTTTTGCCTGATCGCGGCTTATTCATGAACGAGGAATATATTAGACGAATTGTATCTATCATTAGAAAGTATAAGCCGAAAGTGGTGTTCGTACCGTATACAGTTGATCGTCATCCAGATCATGGGAATTGTGCGAAGCTTGTGGAAGAAGCTTGTTTTTCGGCAGGTGTAAGGAAGTATAAGGATGAGAATGAATTAGCACCACATCGAGTGGCATCCTTTTATTACTATATGATTAATGGTTTTCATAAGCCGGATTTTGCAGTGGATATAAGTGAACATATAGAAGATAAAATAGATAGCTTGAAGGCATACAATAGCCAATTCGAAAATTCTAAAACTCAATTTAAAACACCTCTTGTTGATGATTATATTGATAGCATTGTTGCCCGCGAAAAAATGATTGGCAAAGAAGTTGGGGTCACATATGCAGAGGGATTTTTCTGTAATAAGCCCATTTTAATATCTGATGATTTAATAGGAGGAATGTGATGAGTTTAAATATTGGTATTATTTGTTATCCGTCTGTTGGAGGCTCTGGAGTAGTTGCAACAGAATTAGGAAGATTATTGGCAGATAAAGGGCATAACATACATTTTATTTCTAGTTCTATGCCTTTTCGATTGAAAAAAATTCATCCGAGAATCTTCTTTCATGCCGTTGATGTAAATCATTATTCAGTATTTCACTATCCTCCATATGATTTATCACTTGCTAGTAAAATAGCAGACGTTGTGAATCGTGAGAAGCTTGATATATTACATGCCCATTATGCGATTCCTCATGCAGTTTGTGCTATTCTAGCCAAACAGATGGTAGATCGTGATGTTAAGGTTGTAACAACATTGCATGGAACAGATATTACCGTATTAGGTTTAGAACATTCATTACAAGTACTTTTAAAGTTTGGGATAGAAAAATCAGATTATGTTACCGCGGTATCAGATTCATTAGTCGAGGAAACTGTTGAATTGATTCATCCAAAACAAGAGATTCATACGGTTTATAATTTCATTGACGAAAGAGTGTATAAAAAACAGTCAAGTGGTTCTCTTAAAGAGGATTTGGGTATAACTGATTCAAAGATACTCATACATGTATCTAATTTTCGGGAAGTAAAAAGGGTTCAAGATATTATCCGTGTATTCCAAATGGTTCATCAACAAGTCGATTCTAAGTTATTGCTAGTTGGAGATGGTCCTGAAATGAGCGTTATTTGTGAATTAGTAGATCAGCTAGATTTAAAAGAGCATGTTCTTTTCCTTGGGAAGCAAGATAATGTTCAGGAACTATATAATATTAGTGATTTAATGTTATTATTGTCGGAAAAAGAAAGCTTTGGGCTCGTATTATTAGAAGCTATGGCTTGTGGCGTGCCATGTATTGGGACAAACATAGGAGGAATACCTGAAGTAATTGATCATGGTGAAACGGGTTATATTTGTGAGCTAGGTGATATTGAGGATATTGCAAATCATGCTGTTAAGCTGTTAAATGATACAGAACTACATTCACAGTTTTCAGATGCCTGCTTGCAGGGTGTACACCATAAATTTCAATCAGCTAATATCATTGCTCAATATGAAGAAATCTATGAAAATTTGTTATCTGGAACAGAAAGGAACAAAAGATGAACCAACTTTTTGAGGAAGCTTTACCATTATTAAAAAAAATAGAGCAGCATGGATTTGAAGCGGTCTTTGTTGGTGGTTCAGTTCGAGATGATATTTTGCATAGAGATATACATGATGTTGATATTGCGACTTCAGCTACTCCTGAAGAAATTAAAGCGATTTTTCCTAAGACCATTAACGTGGGCATTCAGCACGGGACAGTTATGGTATTAGAACAAGGCCAATCATATGAAATTACCACATACCGCGTTGAAAGTGAATATATCGATTATCGTAAACCGAAAGAGGTTCGTTTTATTCGATCTTTAAAGGATGATTTACAACGGCGAGATTTTACCATGAATGCAATTGCTATGAATGCCAATGGTAGGATTATAGACCCCTTTAACGGACAAAAAGATATTGAAAATGGAATAATCCAAACAGTAGGAAATCCTAATGATCGCTTTACAGAAGACGCCTTACGCATGATGAGGGCATTGCGTTTTGTTAGTCAATTATCTTTTACTTGTTCAGAACAAGTCATTAAAGCATTAAGTGATAATAAATCGTTGTTAGAAAATATTTCAGTAGAGCGGATAACGATGGAGTTTGAAAAGCTCTTAAAAGGTTCTAAAGTTCAGTTAGCTATACAATTATTAATAGAAACTGGATTGTTTGCCTATTTACCAGGCTGTAAAGAAAAATTAAACCAATTAAAGATTATTTCTGAATATGATTTATCTAAGCTTAAGACATTGAATGAAAAATGGGCAATGATTATGTCTATCTTAATTGATACGGATGAAGTCGAGTCTTTCCTTCGATTGTGGAAGCTACCGATAAAGCAAATTCGCGATATTAAGTCAATCGTCAACGTGATAAATCGCAATCAGTTTACAAATAAAATGGAGATTTTTGAATCAGGAATAGAATGTATTATCAGTGCAATTCGGGTACAATGTTTGTTACAACATGAAATACCTGAAAATCAGATTCAAAAATCCAAATCGATATGGTCTTCTTTACCAATTTACAACCGTTCACAATTAGCGATTTCTGGTACAGATTTAATGCAGTGGACAACTAAAACAAAGGGACCTTGGATTAAAGAAGCCTTACAAATTATTATTGAAAAAGTACTAAATGAAGAGATAGCTAATGAGAAAGAAGCTATTCATTTGGAGGTTCAACGATGCAATCTCATATAAGAAAGAAACTACTAGATGCTTTTTCACAAGCGGGAGAAGAATTTATTTCTGGGCAAAAAATTGCTGAATTAACGGGTGCTTCTAGAACGGCTGTTTGGAAGCATATTGAAGATTTGCGCAAGGAAGGATATGAATTAGAGGCCGTACGTAGGAAAGGCTACCGATTATTAACGATTCCTGAAAAAATGTCATCAGATAGTATTCGTTTGCATTTGCAAACCAATACTTTAGGGCAACAAATTCATCATTTGGAAACAGTAGAATCAACACAAAGAATCGCCAATGATTTAGCCAATAAAGGTGCTGTGGAAGGAACAATTGTCATTGCAGATGAGCAAACTTTAGGTAGAGGTCGTTTAGCAAGACAATGGTATTCACCGAAAGGAACTGGAATTTGGATGAGTGTGATTTTAAAACCAAATATTCCAATTCAACAAGCGCCTCAACTAACATTAATGACAGCTGTAGCAGTCACAAAAGCGATTATTGAAACGACAGGAGCACAAGCAAGAATAAAATGGCCGAATGATATTCTTATTTCAGGAAAAAAAATGACTGGAATTTTAACGGAAATGCAGGCTGAGGCTGATGGAATACATTCAATTGTTATCGGTATCGGAATAAATGTAAATCAAAAAAGTGAAGATTTCCCAGAAGAATTGCGAGATATTGCGACTTCACTTCAAATTGAAACAAATCAAATTCATTCAAGAGAAATAATCATTTGCTCGGTATTGAAACATCTAGAACAGTTGTATGAATTGTATAAGCAAGCTGGTTTTTCACCTATTAAGACATTATGGGAAAATTATGCGATAAGTGTTGGTAAACGAATCACAGCTACGACAGCACAAAATAAGATAATCGGTAAAGCCCTAGGTATTACAAATGAGGGTGTATTGTTAGTTGAAGATGATAATAGGAAAATTCATTCTATTTATTCCGCAGATATTGAATTATAGTATAGAAATGAATAGAAGCGAATTAAGAATGAAACACCGACCCTGCGGAGAATGAGCATCCTAGAGCAGAATTCAACCTATACTTACATTATATTAATAGGAAAGGATGTTTACGAAAACATCCTATAAAAA